>VFKM01000093.1 GCA_009885545.1 Flavobacteriales bacterium | reverse complement strand
TTTGCTCCAACTATGGAATGGGATACAGCAGCTGGACAAACTATTTGTATGTATGCGGGGTTTAGTGTTATAGATTGGAGTACAAAAAAAGAAATGATTTATAATAGAGAAAATTTGTTGAATAATTGGTTTTTGGTAAAATAGAACAATAATAAATTGTATGATGTCACAAAAAATAGCATTAATTACTGGAGTAACAGGTCAAGATGGGGCTTACTTAAGTGAGTTTTTATTGAAAAAAGGGTATGTCGTTCACGGATTAAAACGTAGATCCTCATTATTCAACACTGATCGTATTGATCATCTTTATCAGGACCCACATATTGAAAATAGAAATTTCATTTTGCATTACGGCGATATGACGGATAGTACAAATCTAATTCGTCTCATCAAAGAAATTCAGCCCGACGAAATATATAATTTGGCAGCAATGAGCCATGTGCATGTTTCTTTTGAAATTCCAGAATATACAGGAAATGCAGATGGATTAGGTACTTTAAGAATACTAGATGCTGTTCGGCTTTTAGGATTGGAGAAAAAAACACGTATTTACCAAGCTTCTACTTCTGAATTGTATGGTAAAGTACAAGAAGTGCCTCAATCTGAAACAACTCCTTTTTATCCACGAAGTCCATATGCGGTAGCTAAAATGTACGCTTTTTGGATAACAGTAAATTATAGAGAGGCATACAACATGTACGCTTGTAATGGTATTTTATTTAACCATGAATCACCATTGAGAGGTGAAACTTTTGTAACACGAAAAATAACGCGAGCAGTTTCGCGTATTGCTCTTGGTCTACAGGATAAGTTTTATTTGGGAAATCTTGATGCCAAACGGGACTGGGGGCATGCGAAAGATTATGTCCGAATGATGTGGATGATTTTGCAAGCTGAAGAAGCTGAAGATTGGGTCATTGCAACTGGAAAAACGACACCAGTTAGAGAATTTGTTCGAATGGCATTTAATGAAGTTGGAATTGCACTTGAGTTCAAAGGTTCAGGTATTGATGAGAAAGCTTATGTCCTTAGCTGTTCAAATCCTGCGCACCAATTAGAAATTGGTAAAGAAGTATTGGCAGTGGATGAGAAATATTTTAGACCCACGGAAGTCGATTTATTAATTGGAGATGCTACAAAAGCGAATACAAAATTAGGATGGATTCCAGAATTTGATCTACAGGATTTAGTAACTGATATGATGCGAAGCGATTTGAAATTGATGCAAAAGGATCAGTTTCTGAAAGAAAATGGGTATGCTACTTTGAATTATTTTGAGTAATTCAGGCTTATGAAAAAAGACATTAAAATATACATTGCCGGTCACCGTGGAATGGTAGGCTCAGCGATCTGGAGAAATCTGGAAAGTAAAGGCTACACCAACCTCATCGGTCGAACGTCTTCGGAACTCGATCTCCGCAACCAACAAGCCGTAAACGATTTCTATCAAGCCGAAAAGCCGGAAGTTGTGATCGACGCAGCAGCGCGTGTAGGTGGAATCCTGGCAAACAATGATTTCCCTTACCAGTTCCTAATGGAAAACCTACAGATCCAGAACAACCTTATCGATGCAGCACATCGTTTTGATGTACAAAAATTCATTTTCTTAGGAAGTTCGTGTATTTATCCGCGCTTGGCACCGCAACCTTTAAAAGAAGAGTATTTACTGACCGGACCTTTGGAACCAACAAATGAATGGTACGCTATCGCCAAAATTACTGGAGTAAAAGCCTGCGAAGCAATCCGCAAACAATTTGGTAAAGACTTCGTGAGTTTAATGCCAACCAATCTATATGGTACACACGACAATTTCGACTTAAAAAGTTCCCATGTTTTGCCCGCAATGATCCGTAAGTTCCACGAAGCGAAAATAAAAAGTGACAAGTCCCCGACCCCTGAGGCTCTCGAAGGGGAAGGGGTCGAACTGCGCCGTGATGAGCCTGTCGAATTATGGGGCTCAGGCACGCCAATGCGTGAATTCCTCCACGTGGATGACATGGCCGATGCAGTAGTTTATGCTTTTGAAAACCAATTACCTGATAATTTATACAACATCGGAACAGGAACAGATCTTACGATAAAAGAACTAGCGGCTTTGATTCAACGCATTGTGGGTCATACCGGCGAAATCATATGGGACAGCACCAAACCCGATGGCACGCCTAGAAAATTAATGGACGTTTCCAAAATGACCAATGCAGGTTGGAAAGCAAAAATCGGTTTGGAAGAAGGGATAAGAGAAACGTATAAGTGGTTTTTGGAGAATGAAGAAAACTTTAAAGAAGTAAAAATTAAATAGTCACCAGGCAAAAGTCAAAGGTAAAAAATCAAAAATGCACAACAAAAAACCTTAAATGTGCACAATTATAAATCTACAATTTGCACAATATTATTATTAAATGTACATTTGAGAAAGATCAAAGGGTAGATTATGAGTTATATTGAACGATTGGTTGAAGATGATTTAATGGCAAAAATGGCAGCTTCTGGAGCGGTACTTATAAAAGGACCGAAGTCATGCGGAAAAACAGAAACAGCAACACGATATGCAAAAAGCGTGTTGAGAATGGATAGAGATCCACAAGTTTCGGTAATCATGGCAACTAATCCACAATTATTATTAGAAGGAGCAAACCCAAGATTGATTGATGAATGGCAAGAACAGCCAGAAATTTGGAATTACGTGAGACATGAGGTCGATAATCGTAAGGCAAAAGGTATGTTTATACTTACAGGATCCGCCAATCCGCCTGAAAATGTGAAGCTCCATAGTGGTGCAGGGCGTTTTACAATCGTACAGATGGAAACAATGACTTGGCAAGAATTGGGGTATTCCAGCGGTACTGTAAAACTATCAGATTTGCTTCACGGAGAATTGAATGACTATTACGAACCCGCTATTTCATTGGATTTCATTATAGAAAGATTATGTATAGGTGGTTGGCCTACATTGATCAATGAGGAGTTGAAAAATGCCTTGAACATGAATCGAGGTTATATTGATTTACTTTGTGAGGTAGATATGAGTCAAGTGTCTGGAGTTAAGCGGAATCCCTATAAAGTTCGCAGTTTACTGCGCTCTCTTTCCAGAAATATAGCGACTTTGGTAGATAATAAGACCTTAGAGAAAGATGTTAAAATCAGTGAAAACAATGAACTATCAAGAAACACGCTTTCTGATTACTTAGATGCATTGTCCAAATTAATGATTCTATACGAACAGCCGGCTTTCAACCCTCACATTCGTTCATCCGCATCGTTGCGTAAATCTCCCAAAAGGCACCTGTGCGACCCTTCGTTAGCTGTTGCAGTTTTGGGGTTGGAAAAGGAATCATTGATGAAAGATATAAAGTACACAGGTTTTCTGTTTGAATCATTGGCCATACACGAATTAAATGTATATGCCAAAACAAATGATGCTACTGTTTATCATTACAATGATTCTTACGGTTATGAAGTGGATGCCATCGTGCAGAAACGCAACGGAGATTATGCCGCTTTTGAAATAAAATTAGGCGTAGGATTCATTAATGAAGCAGCAGAAAATCTCAAAAAGTTCGCTGCCAATATAGACACTGAGAAAATGGAATCGCCAAAATCACTGAATATTATTACTGGGACAGGGATGAGCTATCGGCGCCCAGATGGAATAAATGTGATTTCATTGGCATCATTAGGAAAATAGAATACGCTGAACAGATCTTACGATAAAAGAACTAGCTGAAATGATCCAGCGCATTGTTGGACATAAAGGCGAAATTATCTGGGATAGTTCAAAACCAGATGGAACGCCTCGTAAACTCATGGATGTTTCCAAAATGACCAATGCAGGCTGGAAAGCAAAAATTGGTTTGGAAGAAGGGATCAAGGAGACGTATGCGTGGTTTTTGGAGAATAGTAATGAATTCAAACAAGTGAAACTACAATGAAAGTATCTAAAAAGATTTTATAGGTTTTAAAAATTGTTAAATAAAAACACAACCCTATCAAAA
Organism: Flavobacteriales bacterium; assembly: GCA_009885545.1. Taxonomy (GTDB): domain Bacteria; phylum Bacteroidota; class Bacteroidia; order Flavobacteriales_D; family Crocinitomicaceae; genus M0103. The sequence continues at coordinate 36,093 of VFKM01000093.1, read as the reverse complement.
TAATTTGAACAAATGACCTCTGAAATCTATATTAAATCCTTAAACTATCATAATCAATATCACAACTTAGATTAATTTACATTGAGTATAAAAAAAAATTTTTTATATAGTAGTATTTTAACTATTTCTGGATATATTTTTCCTTTAATTGTGTACCCCTATATATCGCGTGTATTGGGCGTGGAAAAAATTGGACTAGTAAATTTTGCCGATGGTCTAGTAAATTATTTTATTCTTTTTTCTATGCTGGGAATTAATTTTCTTGGTGTTAGAGAAATTGCAAAAAGTAGGGGAAGTAAGCAATTATTAAACAATACTTTTTCAAACCTTTTTGTGCTAAATTTCCTTACAACACTAATTACACTTATAGTATTTTTCATTGCTATTTTTACAGTACCAAAGCTATACGAGCATAAGACTCTTCTTTTTTTAGGAGTTGCAAAATTGATGTTCTATTTATTTCAGCTGGAATGGTTATTTAAAGGCTTAGAAGATTTTAAGTACATCACAATTAGAGCTCTTTTTATAAAGTTAGCATTTGTTGTTAGTGTTTTTTTATTTGTGAAAAGTGAGCAAGATTATTGGATTTACTATCTTTTGTTTGTTCTTGTGATAGTATTTAGCGCCATCTTAAATATTGGCTATAGTTTACGTTTTGTAAAATTTCAGATAGCTCAACTTAATTTGAGAAATTATCTAAAACCATTTTTGGTGTTAGGTTCTCGAACTGTTTTAACTTCAATGTACACAACTTTTAATATTGTATATTTAGCTTTTGCCAGTTCAATAACTGAAGTTGGTTATTATACAACAGCAACTAAGCTCTTTGAAGTTTTCCTTGCTCTTTATGGTGCTTTTACATTGGTTATGCTACCTCGTATGAGTGCTTTGGTTGCTGAGAATAGGATGGTTGAATTTAAACGGTTAACCAATATATCGTTTGATTTATTATTTGGTTTTGCATTTCCTACAATCATAATAGCTGCAGTTTTTGCTCCACAGATAATATTACTAGTATGTGGTCCAGGATATGAAGGTGCTATTACTCCGATGCGTTTAATTATGCCTTTAGTGTTAATAATAGGATATGAACAAATAATAATAATACAAGTTTTGTTACCATTAAAAAAAGATAATGCAATTTTTATAAATTCACTATTAGGAGCGGTCACTGGAATATTATTAAATTTAATTCTTGTTAAGACATATAAAAGTTCAGGGTCTGCAATGGTCTGGATTATCTCCGAAATAGTAGTTTTAATTTCTGGTCAATACTTTGTTTATAAATACCTGAAATATAATTTTCCCTATAAAAGATTATTCAAATATATAATATACAGTATTCCAGCTTTCATGTTGAGTTTGTTTGTATATAAGTATTTGACCATTAATGGGCTTTTAGGAGTTTTAATAGCTAGTATTTTTGTTTTTTCATATTTTGGCATTGTATTAATTTATGGCGTTAAAAGCGAATTAGCTTTAGAGTATAAGCATAGGATTGTTAATAATTATAGAAAGAGGAGTAATAGAAATCAAATCAAAGAATAATAAAATTATTATTTATGTTTTTAGTAAAAAAAATGTGAGTATGTATTTTAACTTATTTTTTAATATAAATTAAGATGTATTTTCTTAAAAAGAATAACAAAACAAATTAAGATGTCCGAACTTTCTATAGTGATTCTTAATGTGGTATTATATTTACTTTTTGCGTTTTATTCCTTTAGAATTAAAAATGCTATTTTCAAGTTAATTTCGTTTATTTGGTTGGCATCAGCTATTATGTCTGTGTTTTATTTCTTAAATCCATTTAATCTTTTAACAAATAAAATAACAATAACACCATTTTTTTATTTGTTTGGTATATTCCTTATATGTGTTTTGCCTTTAATAAAGCTTGATAATAAATTAATCTCCAAAAGAAATTTAAGATGCAATAAAAATCTTTTTAATTTTTTAGTTTTATTATTGGCTCTTTGTTCAATTGAGCCTTTTCTAGAAATTTTATATTTTATTTTTACAAAAGGAATCAATGAACTGGGTTCTATATATACTGAAGGAAAATTTCAGAAAGGTTACAGTGAAACAAATCATTTCTCATTTATTGGTAAGTTTCTATTTTCCATTGTTGATTATTTTAAATTTGTCAGTATTCCATTGCTTTTTTTTTATGTTACACGTGGTAAGAATAAATATATATTAATAGGCCTTTTAATTGCTTCTTTAACGCCAACATTAAATTCTTTAGCCCATGGTCAACGTTTTTTGGTGATGTTTTTAACATTTTCCTACATATTTAACTTTTTATTATTTCGGCCATTCATATCTCAAATTCGACTTAACAGTATAAAAAAAATTGGTTTACTTGGTGGTGTTGGCATTGGATTTATTGTATTTGCCATTTCTATTTCAAGATTTGGAGCGGGTACAGAGTATAGTGCAGATGGTTATGGTACGCTCTATCAATTTGTTCGGTACTTAGGAGAATCTTTTTGTAATTTTAATAGTTATGCCTTTCATCTTACCGAATTTTTAGATGGTCAGAATTCTTGGTCAGGTTATTATGCTTATTTTACAAATGAGGGTCTTGATATCGGAGAAAAAAATAGACTTATCGGAATAACTGTAAATATTTTTTACACCTATATTGGCAGCTTTGTGCTCGATTATGGATTATCCAAAGCTTTTTTGATTTTATGTCTATTAGCTTATTTTGGTTTCGTTACGGTTAAATCCTTTCGGAGAAATATGAAGTTTGGTTCAGTGATACTTATAAATTTATATGTAAATATATTGCTTTTTGGTACAACATATTTTATTTATCAAAATGGATTTATACACTTATTGTGGGCTGTTTTCCTTTCTTTTCTCATAAATATTTTGACAACAAAAAGTAATTTACAAAATAAATTATGAGTAATTATTTTATGAGCAACTGTATAGTAGTAATACCGATATATAAAAAAAATATTAGCTTATCAGAAGAGGCTTCTTTTCGACAGTGTTTAAGAGTTTTAAAAAATCATAGCATAACTATTTTCACACATAAAGAATTAGATATTTCACGTTATAAGGATATATCAGAGGAAGTGAACAAAAATTACACGGTAGAATGTTTTGACGAAAAATATTTTAAATCAGTCGCAGGATATAATGAGCTATGCTTTATTCATGAATTTTATGAGCGTTTTCAAAAGTATGAATTTATGCTAATTTATCAGCTCGATGCTTGGGTCTTTCGAGATGAGTTAAAATATTGGTGTGAAAAAAATTACGATTATATAGGCGCTCCAATTTTTTGGGCTTATAATAGTAAAAGCTTCACAACTAAAGTGGCAGGTATTGGCAATGGTGGTTTTTCACTTCGTAAAATTTCTTATTGTTTAAAAATGCTTGAGATGCCCAAAAACAGACCCTATTTGAAACCACTTCGTATTTTAAAGATGTATTATAATTATGTTTTATACGATGACAAATTTAGACCGCTACATAAAAAAGCACTTATATTACCACTAGTCTTATTTAAGATTTTTGGCGTTTTTAATACTTTAAATTATTTTATGAGGACCAAACAAATTAATGAAGATATGATGTTTGGCACAAATGCAAAATATGCCTGGGGGGGAAAGGTAAATTTACCCAGTAATTTGGAAGCGATGAAATTTTCATTTGAGGTGCATCCAGAAATTGCTTTTCATTTAATTGGTGACAAACTCCCTTTTGGTTGTCATGCATTCGAAAAATGGAGTTATAAAAGTTTTTGGTCTAAACACATTAAATTTTAAAGTCTGAATACATTTTTTAATTACAATTACCATAGTAAAATATATGATTAACTTAATAATCAAGGATGGTTTGGGCAATCAAATGTTCCAATATGCCTATGCTCGTTTTTTGCAAGAGCGCTATCGTGCTGAGGGTATTGAGGAAGAATTAGCAATTAATTCTTATTTTATTAAAAACACAAGATTTAATGATAATGATTATCGCGAAATGTCCATACAACATTTAGCATTGCACCCCAAAGTAAGATTCCAATCTTTAGAGGAACAAAAAAACTCTATGCGTCATTTTAAAAGAAGTATCTTGCTTTCAACACCCATCACTGATTTATTTAATTGGAGAATAAGAAACATAAAACCGTCTGGAAAAGAAAAGTTCTTACAGCGAGCAAAAAAAGGTGTTTATTATACTTTTTTTCCATACACTAATTTTGGCGCTCCTTTGGCTGCATGCACTCACAAATATGTTTTTGGATTTTTTCAAGATCATCGAAACTTTGAAGAGGTTAATAGTTTAATCAAAAAAGAACTACTAGTAAAAAATTTACCAAACGAAAAAAACCAGCATATGATTACCGAAATAAATAAGGTGAATGCTGTATGTCTGCATATACGTCGTGGAGATTATCTTAACCCTCGCTGGAAAAATCTTCAAATTTGCAATTTTGAATATTATAATAATGCCATTAACGAGGTTTTAAACCGTATTGACAATCCTGTTTTCTTTGTGTTTTCTAATAGTGAAAGTGATTTAGAATGGATAAAGGAGAATTATCATTTTGAAGATTTCGATAAAAAAAGAGAAATCAAATTAATATATGTTAACTTAAATAACCCAGATTATGAAGAATTAAGATTGATGTATAATTGTAAACATTTTATCATTTCCAACAGTACATTTAGCTGGTGGGGAGCCTATCTTTCTTCGTATTCAAAAAAAATAGTTATTGCTCCAGAAAGATGGAATTTAGCTGTAGAAAACGATGATTCCATTTATTTAAATGATTGGATAAAAATAAAAACTAAATAAAATAACTAATGCCCGAATTAAAAAATAAAAAACATGGAATTGCCATATAAATATATTATTATACCTGGCTGTTCAGATTTAAATAGAGGTGATCAAGCTTTAGTTTGGGAGACGAAAAGGATTGCGGAAGATGCTGGATTTAAGGGAACTTATTATTTAACCTCAGAAAAAAACGAGCCAGTTGAACAGAGTAAAAAATTTGGTTTAAATATAATTCGGCCAATTTTGGAACACCCATCTAGATTATTTGATAACAAAAATAATGTAAATTATACCCCATTTTTAAAATTTAAATGGGGTATCGTAGCACTGTTTGATTTGGTGATTAGTTTACTTTTTTTAAACAAGATTACGAGAGGTATTCTTAAAGTTTTCATAAGTAAAGAAAAAAAAAATAGTTTAAGTGCAATGGAAAATTCTTCTGCTTTTTTTGTGAAAGGAGGAGGTCTTATTCATTCTTACGGTGGAATTACAGCAACTTATTCTATTTATTTTTCGGTATATCATATTTTATTGGCTTCATCATTAAAAAAGCCTATCTATATTATGCCCAATTCATTTGGCCCTTTTGAAGGTCCATTTGTGAAAAAGATAGTGAAATATGCTTTTAAGAAATGTGAATTTATTTCAGCAAGAGAAACATATTCTCATGATATGGTAAAAAGAGAGTTAGGGATGGAAATAGAAAACTATCCAGATTTGGCGTTTTTCTTATCCAATTCTAGTTTGGATAAGAAAGATATATTTGAAAAATATAATCTACCATTAGATAAAAAAATAGTTGCTTTAACGATGCGACCTCATAGATTTCCAAAATCAAAAACACCTAAAGAAGATTATTTCACATTCAAATCAGAAATTGCTTTGTTTATAAAATGGTTAAATAAAGAAGGTTTTATGCCAATATTAGTAGAACATACCTTTGCCATTAATAATCATGAGAATGATGGTTCCTGCATTGAAGAAGTAGTTGAATTACTAGAAAAAGATTGTGAATTTCGTGTTTTTTCAAACAAAGAATTTACATGTCATGAATTAAAAAGTGTCTACAGTTATTGCAATTATATTATTGGAACCCGATTCCATTCCGTAATATTTTCTATTTCCAACAATGTCCCGGGTATAGCTATAACATATGCTGGGAATAAAGGACAAGGAATTATGAATGATATTGGAATTGAAAATTTAACGATTTCTATAGATGATGTTTCAAATAAAGCTCTTCAGGATAAATTTAATTTTCTATTGAGAAATGAAATAACTATTCTAGAAAAAATTAAGAATTACAATATTTCAGCGGGTAAAAAGAGAATTGAACTTATAAAGGCACTTAAAAGTAAAGTTTAAAGTGAAAAAGATAAAAGTATTATTGGTAACCTCTATGCCTTGGCGTGAAGACAACAATATAGGGAATTCTTATTCGAATATTTTTGGAGATTTAGAAAATGTTGAATTTGCTCATATATATTGTAGGAGTGGAATGCCACAAAATAAAATTGTAAAAAAATATTTTCAAATAACTGAACAATCATTAGTTAAAAATTTATTGGACTCTAAGAAATTAACAGGCAAGGAGATTTTTCTTAAGGAAGATAAAATTGAGAAAAAACATGGTAGTTCTGTTTACGATAAAATGAGGATACTTAGATGGCAAATATTTTTTTTGATTAGAGATTTGATTTGGAGTGTTGGTAGATGGAAAACAAAAGAATTAGATGAGTTTGTAGAAGAATTTAATCCTGATATCATATTTGGAACTTTGACATACATGCCTAATATTAATAAACTGATGATATATTTAAGTGAAAAACTTAAAAAACCAATGATTGTTTATTCATGGGATGATGTTTATTCTTTGAATCAATTTTCTTTTTCACCTATTTTTTGGTTGAGGAAATTTAATCAAAGAAAATATATTAGACGTTGTGTAGCGAAAAGTGAGTTTATGTATACCATAACAGAACAAATGCAAAAAGAATATTCAAAATATTTCAATAAAGAATGTAAAATGTTATATAAGGGTTATGAATTTGAAGAACAACCACTTATAAAAAAAGATATAAGTCTGCCTGTAAAATTTATTTTTATGGGCAATGTGGGGGCCGGCAGATGGCAAACATTATCAAAATTAGCAAGTTCGATTAAAAAAGTTAATGAGATTAAAAATAGTCAAGTTGCAGTTTTAGATATTTACACTCTATCTCCCAAATCGAAAAAGATGGTAGAAAAATTATCCATAGAAGGAGTAAGTTTTCTTAAAGATGTTGTTGCCTCTAATGAGGTTATGTCCGTTCAAAAAAGTGCAGATATTTTAGTTCATGTTGAACCAACGACGAGAAGTGAGCGTTTGTTTTATAGATTGTCTTTTTCGACTAAAATTGTTGACTATTTCTATAATTCTCGTTGTATTCTTGGTATTGGAGGTAAGACAGCAACATTAGATTACCTTAAAAATCATGATGCAGGGATTGTCGTGTATAATTTAAAAGATTTAGAAGAATCATTAATAAATTTAATTGAAAATCAGGAAAAAATACATGAGTATGCGGAAAAAGCATGGGTTTGTGGTGTGAAAAACCATCAAAGAAGGGAGTTGAAAAAGACACTTTTGTCTGATTTTCAAAATTTGGTTGGGAAATGAAGTTTTTAAAATCAATCAAGTTTAAAAAATAAGTATTTTCTATTGTTATGAAAAAACAAAAAATACTACATATTGGTCAATTAATTGGAGGATTAGATATTTATGTTCGTAATTCTATCATTTTTTCGGATAGCAATTTTGAATTTGTTGTTGTGAGGGGAGAAGGTGACTCAACGACACCTATTATAAAGGAAGGAAAGATTATTAAAGAATATAAAGTTAAGCTATTTCGAAAATTAAACTTCGTAAATGACTTTAAGTGTATTTTTCAAGTTCTTAAAATTATTAAAATTGAGAAACCGGATATAATTCATTGCCATAGTGCAAAAGGAGGTCTTATAGGTAGAATTACTGGATTCATTACAAGAACAAAAACTTTCTATACCCCTCATGCTTTCTCATACTTATCAGCTCAAAAAGAGATTACAAAAAAAATATTTATTCTTATAGAAAGATATCTGAAATTCAATTCCTTTTTATTAGCATGTTCAGAATCTGAAAGGCAATTAGGAATAACAACAATTAAATATAAAAAAACAAAGGCATTACTTTGGAGTAATTCATCACCTGATTCAACAGGTTTAATTTCATCTGATTCTTCCGCGACTAATAAGGATAAGTATATAGCATATATTGGCCGCCCTTGTTATCAAAAAAACACCTTCTTTTTGGTAGATGTAGTAAAAGAAGTTGTTAAAAAAGAACCCGACTTTAAAATTATGCTTCTAGGCGTTGGGCATCATTCCCCAGACCTTGATAAGCTCAGAGAATTAATTAAATCAAATAATCTGGAAAAGAATTTCACTTTAATAGACTGGATTACACAGCAGGAAGCATTAGCCATAATTCAAAAATCGTATTTCTATTTAAGTGTCTCTAGGTACGAAGGCCTCCCACTTGCTGTGATTGAAGCAATGTCTCTAAGTAAGGCTCTTTTGCTATCAGAGGTTATAGGAAATATTGATTGTGTTGTAAATGATCAAAATGGTTATTTAATACCTTTAGATAAGGATTTATTTGCAAGTAAAATAATTGAAGTATGGAATGATGATGCAAAAATTAAAAGACTGGGAGATAATTCAAGAAAAAAATACATCGAGGGATTCAATATTCAAAATCAGATTAAACTTCTTGAAGATATTTATAATAGTTAGTGCATGACTATATTTTTAAAATTAACTTATTTCATTTTATTAAACTTAAGCTTAGTACTTTGAGATTTTATCCTAAATTTAAACTGACTTGTTGAAATTCCTAGCCTCCCAGCGCTTCTCTCGCTGCCTTAAACTCCCCTTCTTTCTGTGGGATATGATATTGTTGAATTCAGCCCAAGTGCTTTTTTTTTATATTTGTTACGGAGAATTGAACCGTTTGGAAGGTCCACAACAACAAGCAATTTTTCTTGTTTCGAATTTGGTTTGGGTTTCCTTAGTCCTGTATTTTGTTAGTTACAAGATCATTTATAAATTAAATAAATAGTTACTAATAACAACCAATTCGAAAATTATTCGTCTTCGATAGGTAAACGATAACAAATGCCTTTTACAAAATTATTTTCATCTAATAGATTTTCTCGTTATTTAAAGGTCGTTATGCTTTTGTGCGATTTGTTAATTTTTAACATAATTTACCTTATTTCCGTTAAAATTAAGTATGGCGATATTGATATGATTTGGAACCATGAAATCAAAAATATATTAATCATTTCCAATTTGATTTGGATTATTTTAGTTAGTTATTATGACTCATATAAATTAATCAGAATTGAACATATTGATCAATTAATTGGAAAAACAATTCGAGTAATTTTTCTCCATTTAGTTATCATAGCATTTTGTGTAATTTTATTGAAATACACTGAAATCTCTAGAATGAGAATGGTTGTTTTTTATGGGTTATTTATAGTTGTATCAATAATATTTCGAATTAGTTTTTTAAAATATTTAAAATATATACGTTCACATGGTATCAATAATAGACTGGTTGTTATAGTTGGTGCAAATAAAGCAAGTAATAAAATTTCCCAATTTCTTTCATCGGATCTTTCATATGGATATAAAATTCTTGGTTTTTTTGATGACAAGTTAAATGAATCAATGCACAATGACTTGAAATACCTGGGTAAATTTCAAGAAATTGAAATGTGTTTGCAAAAAAATAACATTCATGAAATGTATATTGCACTTCACTTTTCAGAATCGGACCAAATCACGAACTTAATTCACCTCTGTGAGAAATATATGGTACGAATAAAATTTGTCCCAGATTTTCAAGAATATACTAAAAGTAGAAAAGTCAACATCGATTTTTATGAGAACATTCCAGTGCTAATGCTAAGGGATGAACCTCTCACATCTCCTCTAAATAGGATCATGAAAAAAGTGTTTGACGTACTGTTTTCGTTGTTCGTGATAGTATTAATTTTCACATGGTTATTTCCGATTCTAATTGTTTTGATTAAATTAGGTTCAAAAGGTCCAGCTTTTTTCAAACAAGTACGATCAGGAGAAAATAACAATTCTTTTACATGTCTCAAATTCAGAACGATGCGGGTAAATGCATTGTCGGATGAATTACAAGCGACAAAAGGAGATCCTAGAATAACAAGAATAGGGGCTTTTATGCGAAAAACGAACTTAGATGAATTACCTCAATTTTTTAATGTTTTAATAGGGCAGATGTCTGTTGTTGGACCGAGGCCACATATGTTAGAACACACGAAGCAATATACTGATTTAATTAATAATTATCTCGTTCGACATTTTGCCATACCTGGTATTACTGGATGGGCACAAGTAAATGGATACAGGGGAGAAACAAAGGAATTAGTGGACATGGAAAAACGTGTTGAGTTTGACATCTGGTACATTGAAAACTGGACTTTTTTACTGGATTTGAAGATCATTTGGCTAACCGTAAGGAATATGGTGAAGGGGGAGGGAAAAGCGTATTAATGGTGGATGGTGGATTCCGCCTTGTTCTCGATACGAGCAAGCTCTACTCGAACTGACGGCGGAACGTAGCTTGATATATTTAACCACTGTCAGATCGAGTGACCGACGTAGGAGGTTGAAACCCACCGTCAGGTCGAGTGTTCCGAGAGTAGCGCAGCGAATCGTCGGAACGTATCGAGACCAGGTGGGAAAGAAAAAAATTGGAAGATGAACGCAGGTTCGTCTTTTTTTGTTTTAGGGAGAAGCATTACCTCTCGATAAATACAAAATACACACTAGAAATAATTGAATCTGCTTTGCTTCACCATGTACGATTCACTCGTTTCTTCCGCCGACAAAAAAAAAATATCCCGTGAATACGTCGAACTCACCCACAAGCAAATCGACCCCATCGCCGCATCATGTGGAAGCACCCTTGGTATGGACGAACCTCTTGCTGCATGAATCGTATTATCCCCTGGAACCAATCGCATATGCCTTTGACACGCCCAAACGACGCGTGGAACCACCTGGATTACTTTTGGACTCATGCGAATGAGTTTTTGTCACACGCGGAAGAACCTTGGAACTAATTGAACGAGTCTTGGACACACTCGAACAGTTCGTGGAATGACATGGAAAACTCTTTGGGATACTTGGAAAACATTTTGGGACACTTAAAAAAAAATAAAACCTCTTTAAATATGCGCTTTCAGAGGTGTTAACGAATTTTTAACAGAGGTTTTGTTCAATTAGAAATGATTTGGCACGAATTTTTCAAAAGCAAAAATTGTATAACATCCGAATCGAACAACACGAGGAGATGCGAAGAATCTACGTTACCAATAAAGAGCCGGCGAAGTAGCTGTGAGAGAGAAAGAGCGTTAGAATTTCAAAGCAAGAATGGAGGAGAATGAAACGGAGCTTTAATTTAAAAGTCATGAAAAAAATAAACAAACAGAAAATGTCCATGTATCAGATGGTACAGGACATTATACACGAATACCACCCTGTGTGGGAGAATACGCCGAAGTTTGTCAGCAGCTTCGACACGTTCAACGCAAAATTCGAAGCCTTGAAGATCCAGGCAGAGAAACAGCGATCATACACGATCAGCGTGCGCGAAACACGTGATGAGTTCCAAAAGGAAACAGCAAAACTTGCAATTCGAGTGGCTGCAGCTTTAACAGCGTATGGCGCAGAAAAAAAGGATCTGCAGTTGATCGCACTGATGAACATTTCAGAAGGGAAGTTGACCTACAGTTCGCATGCTGATACATTGATCCTATTAGATCGTATTTTGATTCAAGCACAATTGTACGAAGCAGAAATTGTTGAATTTGGAATTACTCCGTTAATCTTTGCAAGTTTCGTTAATCACCGGGATCAATTAGCAGTAACGATCTTGTCTCCGCGCAAAGCTATCGTTAACCGCAAAGATTCAAGCGCTAAGATTGTAGAGTTAACTAACGACATCGACGCGCTGCTAAAGAACGGTTTGGATAAAATGGTTACGATCCTACGACCGGAAAGTGAAGAGTTTCACCGTAAATACTTTGACTCACGCATGGTATTGAGTGTCGGAAGCTCAGGAACATCGGGAAACGGAACGCAAACTAATCCAAACGCTTATTAATATGATGGTATCGGCAACACAATGAGATCCTCTGTTGAAAGACAGGGGATTTTTTTGTCTTTTCTTTCGCTGAAAGGGTGATCATGAAAGGTCCTCCCCCTTTATCCCCCTCCAGCGGGGGAAACACCAACCAATCTATTCTTTGTATTATCAATTTATTTATAGAGGGGGATCAATCCATCCCCACAATAAACACAAACAAGAACACTTTTATGGAACTTTTTAACAAAGTCTTCGTACAAATTTCTATTTTTACGGCACTTACGTTTACAACATTACATGCTAAAACCATTTTTAACTTTAATCATCTTCCTTTCAATTCTTCACTTAAGTTCATGTAAAACACGTGAACATCTTGTGTATTTTCAACAATCAGGAAGTGATAGTTCGGCAGTACAAGGCAATTACACGCCTATCTTAAAAACAGATGACCTGCTGTCTATTCTTGTTTCAGGCGATGATCCAGAAGCGGTAATCCCTTTCAATCTTCCAACTGCCTTAACTCCACAGAACATCAATAGCGGCTATACCATGGGGAATCCAGCCTTGAATGGTTACCTGATTGATTCAAATGGAGAAATCGCATTGCCAGTCATTGGCCGCATGAAAGTTGTCGGATTGAACCGTATGGAAGCTATTCAATTACTGGAAACCAAATTAAAGGAATATGTGTCAAATCCAGTTGTGCAGATTCAGATCCAAAACTATAAAGTAACAGTCTTGGGTGATGTGAAAAGTCCAGGCACCTATAAAATTCCAAATGAGCGCATCACTTTATTGGAGGCACTCGGATTAGCTGGTGACCTGAAATTGACAGGTACTCGCAAAAATGTTTTGGTGATCAGAGATGACAATGGCAAGAAAACAGAATATCGCATTGATTTGACATCGAAAGATCTCTTCACTTCTCCGGTTTACTATTTAGCACAAAATGATGTGGTATACGTTGAGCCTAATAAAACGGCTCGCTCCGAATCAACGCTTTGGAGAACTACCGGACCAATATTTATTTCACTCACATCGATCGTAATTACGACCGTTAGTTTAATTATCCGTTAAGATGTCTCAAAACAATACGTTCAATCAGGAAACTGAAGAAGAAACGATCAATCTGCGCGATATTCTTGAAAAATACCTGCGTCATTGGTTCTGGTTTGCCATTGGGGGCGTTTTAGCAATAAGCATTGCATGGGTCTATTTGCGGTACAGCATTCCAGTTTATGAATCCAAAGCATCTGTCTTGATCAAAGATGACAAAAAAGGTGGCGCAATTCAAGGATTGGATATGTTCAAAGATCTTGGGTTGATGGGCGGAAGTGCGAACCTGGAAAATGAGATTGAGATTTACCGTTCACGTACATTATTGGAAGGTGTTGCCAAGAAATTAAAATTGAATTACTCCTTGGAACTGATTGGTGATAAGAGTGGTTTGATCCGCGGTGAGGTATACGATAAAGCACCAATTTCCTTTGAGGTGGTTGGTAGCGATAGTTTATTCTACAAAAGGAAAGGTGCCTTCGAAGTTGCATTCTTGAATGCCAATGAATTTCAATTATCCGTTTATGATGAGAATTCCTTGGGAAAATTCCCATTTGGTGCCATCATAAAATCACCAATCGGACGAATCATTATCAATAAAACTGCTGATCTCAAAGAAGATTGGTTCAACAGAAGTTTATTGTTGCGCATATCTCCATTAGATGACGTTGTAACCGGCTTGCAGAAGGCAATCACTGTAGAAAGTGCCAGTAAAGAGGCGATGGTGCTGAACATCGGTATCAAAGGGCCGAACATCGATAAGAACAACGATATCATCAATGAATTGATCGCACAACACAAGGTCGATGCCATTGAAGACAAGAACGAAGTAGCGAGTAACACAAGTGCATTTATCAATGAGCGTATGAAGTTCATTGCTGCTGAATTGTCTACAGTAGAAGACGAAGGACAACAATACAAAAGCAAATACAACTTAGTTGATGTTACAACTGATGCTGCAAGCTATTTGCAAAAAGAAGGTGTTACGGACCAAGCAATTACTGAAACGACTATTCAACTGAGTTTGGCTGAATTCATGAATTCATACATTCAACAACACCAAGGGTATTCAGATTTGTTACCATCCAACCTTGGATTTGAAGATCAATCGATTGCTGAAATGATCAACCAATATAACCTGCTGGTTCTTGATCGCAACCGATTGTTGCAAAATTCGAGTGAAAAAAATCCAGCTGTTCAAAAGATTGAAGGCCAATTAGCAGGATTGAAATCAAGTATTTCAGCCAGTTTGAAGAACAGTAGTTCTGCTCTACAGTTGCAATTAAAGAAATTAAAAGCGCAAGAGAACTTGTACCAATCAAAAATCTCGTCGATTCCGCAATTTGAGCGCGAATACCGTGATATTTTGCGTCAGCAACAAATTAAAGAAACGTTGTATTTGTATCTTTTACAGAAACGTGAGGAGAATGAAATTACTTTGGCAGCAACAGTTGGAAACACAAAAGTTGTAGACTATGCCTATTCAAATGGTGAGCCTGTTTCTCCTAAGAAAAAGATTATTTACCTTGGAGCCTTTTTGTTAGGATTAATCCTTCCAGCAGGATTTATCTATGTTCGCGACATGCTAGACAACAAAGTTCATGGTTTGAAGGATATTGAGAAATTCAATTTACCAACTATCGGTGAAATCCCAAAGAACGAAGAAAAAGGAGACATCATCGCTACAAAACACGCTAAATCAGGAATCTCGGAGGCCTTCCGATTAATTCGAACGAACATTAACTTCCTATTGGATCATGAAAAATTAGGTGGTAAGGTTATCTTTGTCACGTCGACAATAGCTGGTGAAGGTAAAACGTTTACTTCGCTGAATCTAGCGCACACAATTGCCAATTCTGGGAAAAAGACGGTAATGGTTGGTTTGGATTTGCGCAAGCCCAAGATTGATCAATATGCTCAGTTGGAAATGCGTCCGGGTGTTTCAAATTATATTGTTAAACACGACTTGACGATAAACGATATGCTTATTAAAGACAAAGTCAATGAACATTTATCTTATATTCTTTCAGGAGACATTCCACCCAATCCATCTGAATTATTGATGCGTGATCGTTTGACAGAATTGTTCGATCAATTGAAAAATGACTTTGAATACATTGTTGTAGATACGGCACCAGTTGGATTAGTAGCAGACACATTGTATACAAGCCCTATGGCTGATCTAGTTTTGTATGTTGTACGCGCCAATCTTATGGATAAACGCATGTTGAGCATACCTGTAAGTCTATACAAAGACAAAAAACTAGGAAACATGGCTGTTCTTATTAACGGTACCGACCTGAAAGGGAAAGCCTATGGCTATGGGTACGGATATGGGTATGGATATGGTTATGGCTACGGTACTGATAAACCAAAGAAGAAAGGATTTTTCTCGCGATTTAAAAAAAATTGATAATTGACAATTGTTAAAAGGCGGACATTGTTCGTCTTTTTTTGTTTTGTTGAATTTTAACGATTAGTTCGTGTATCACCTTGTTCTTGATAATTCCTCTGTTAATTCGAGTGCACCTTGTTCTCGATAGGTTCCGCTGTGAGTTCGAGTAAGGCTCTGCATGAACCGAGAACAAAGCGGACACTCGAACTGACGGTGGGATTTATAATTACCAAACCGTCAGTTCGAGTAAGTGTCGAATTCAAGCTTTGCTTTTTTAACCTAAAACCGTCTGTTCGAGTAAGTGTCGAATTCAAGCTTTGCTTGTTTCGACACGCATCGAGAACAAGGTTTTTTCACTTTTCACAATAAATCCCATAAATTGCGTTTAAATTTGGCGTATGAATAAATGGATTATTTTTCTTAGTTTTTCAATCATTCACCTTGTGTCTAACGCACAAAGAAATGTAAAAGATTCTATCATCGGCACCCCTTGGATTGGAGTACATTATGGAGGTAATTGGACTGCAGCTGATCTTGCTGAGAATTATGGCTATATGAGTCATGTTGGATTTTTGGCTGGATATAAAACTAACAAAAATTGGTTTTTAGGAGTAGATGCAAATTTTATGTTTGGAAATCAAGTTCGAATAACTGGTCTTTTTGATCATTTAGTTGATTCCTATGGAAATATAACAGATATCAATGGTGATATTGCCAAGGTTCTTGTTTTTGCCCGTGGATTCAATGCAAATGTTGCTATAGGCAAAGTCTTTCCAGTATTGAGTCCTAACAATAACTCGGGAATTTTTGTTCATGTTGGTATGGGTTATTTACTTCATAAAATTCGAGTAGAAACACAAGACCAGGTTGTGCCAGTATTAGAGTTGGATTATAAAAAAGGATATGATCGTTTAACCATTGGCCCAAATTTTCACGAGTTTGTAGGGTATTCGTTTATGTCAAATGGCGGATATTTTAATTTTTATGGCGGTTTTTATTTTCAACAAGGTCTTACCAAAAACCAACGAACAATTAACTTTGACCAACCAGATGTTCCAGTTTCAACTGCTACAAAACTTGATGTACAATATGGTTTTAAAATTGGCTGGTTTATTCCTTTCTACAAGCGACTGCCGAAAGATTATTATTTCGATTGATGCACATTCTCTACAATATTGGCATTAAATGTTATGAAGCAGCACTTCATATTGCGGCAATCTTTAATCCAAAGGCCAAATCTTGGGTAAAAGGACGTAAAGATTATTTTAAGCATCTTCCAATTGTTCCAGATAAAAAAGTTTTTTGGTTCCATTGCGCATCACTAGGTGAATTCGATATGGCTTTACCCGTAATGAATAGTTTGAAAGATAAATATCCTTCAACGTTTATTTTGGTTAGTTTCTTTTCTCCCTCCGGAATGGAACATTATCACAAACGAATACATAATGTTGACTTAGCGGTATACTTGCCAACAGATAGTCCATCAAACGCAAAGCGATTCATTACCCACTTCAAACCTGAAAAAGCCTTCTTCGTGAAGTATGAATTTTGGTCAAACTATATTTTTGAAGCAAAAAAGCAACATGCACAAGTTTTCTCCTTGTGCGCCATTTTCAGAGATGATCATCGATTTTTCAAATGGTACGGCGGATTTTTCAGAGAAACTTTAAGACAAATTGATTTTTTTTATACACAAAATGAGCGGTCTTCCTTATTACTAGCAGATATTGGAATTACTAATTTTCAAACCACAGGAGACACCCGCTTTGATCGTGTTATTGATAACAAAAAACAGCTTGTTTCAAATGACAAAATCGAATCGTTTTTAATGGGCGAAAAAGCAATAATATTAGGAAGTACATGGCCAAAAGATGAAGAAATACTGATTCCCTTTATTTTAAATAATCCTACTCAAAAATTCATTCTTGCGCCTCATACTATTGATGAAGCGCATATTGTATCGATTGAACAACAGTTAACTGGAAAGACACTAAGATATTCTGACACATTGCATTCTGATTCTCAGGTATTAATTCTAAATACAATAGGCAATCTCTCAAATGCATATTCATATGGTAAGATTGCTTATATCGGCGGGGGATTTTCTGGAAGTTTGCATAACATCTTAGAACCTGCAGTTTTTGGACTACCTGTTATTTTTGGACCTAAATTTAAACGCTTTCCTGAAGCAAGTATGTTTATCCACGCAGGAATTGGTTTTACCGTGAGTGATTCATCAGAATTCGATAAAACAATTAAAAAAATTGAACAAAATATTGATGATCTTTCTCAAAAGACAGAAGCAATCGTTCTAAAAAACACAGGAGCTTCAGTGAAAATTATTGCACATTTGGAAAACAATTTTGGCATTTAAAAACTACTAACCATTCCAATTCAACACAGTCATTTTTGAATCTTCTTTATCATTATTGTAATTCATTTGAATTTCACGAATAAGTGAATCTAACGAATTCCATTTTAATGTTCTATTTGGTGTAATAGCAATAATTTCTCTGGCTGGAACTGCTTCACCTGATTCATCCCTTGTTTTGATTGATCTTAATTGTTTCCTTTGTTGCTCAGTAAGGTGATAATTTTTAGGAATTAGGGTATACCCGCCATTCAGCTCAACCATTTTCATCAATAATTCTATATTTCCACCTTCATAATTCCAAGAATCAGTTTCATTATGCTCTTTTATTTCACAAAATTGTATCATTTGAGTCCTCAAACAATTTCCTTTACTCAACAACCAAGGATGCAAATCAAGAAGGTCATTCGATACAATTGTTTTGTTCTTTAGACTGGGACAAAATGCCAAAATTTCTTCTTTAAAAAGAGGAATTGTTCTCATTTTTGATTCATTATATGGACCAGCTAGAATTGCCATATCCAATTCTTTCCGTTCTAATGAAACTAATAATTCTTCAGTTTTTTGTTCAAGAATAATTAATTGTATTCCTTTTAGTTTTTCTTGCCAAATAGAAAACATATCTGCAACTAAATAACTTGCAATTGTTGGAATGATTCCTATTGTCACTTGCTCTTTATATATCCCTTTAAATTTTTTCGATAGCACTTCTATTTTACCAGTTTCGTTGAGTATATCGCGGATTAAAGGAATTAATTTCATACCGTAACTAGTCATTTCAATTGGATTTTTTGACCTTTCAAAAATTGGGTAACCCAAATCCTCTTCCGCTTTTTTAACTTGCATCGACAAGGTTGGTTGTGTTACAAAACAAAGTTCGCTCGCGCGTTGAAATTGCTTTTGTTCACTCAATACCAAAATGTATTGCATTTGTTGAATCGAAATCATATAGATTGTTTTTATAACAATATAAATTTAATCAATATTTTCTATATTACAATATCAATATCTTTGTGACATACAAAAGAAATAACATGGATACTTACGATGAGCAATATACCAATGAGCTAAATATTTTATTGGCTAGTTACCAAATACATTATCAAAACTTACGGTCTTTGCATTGGAATATTAAAGGGCAAAACTTTTTCGAACTTCATTTGAAATATGAAGAATTATATACAAGGGCTCAAATTATAATTGATGATATTGCAGAACGGGTTTTAACTTTAGGAGTAATTCCATTTTCTCGCTTGAGTGATTATTTGCGTGAAAGTATTATTGATGAAAACTCAATTATCACCAATGGAGAAATTGGTGTTCATTACATTTTTGATTCACAACAATTACTCTTGACTTTAGAACGAAGTTTAATGAAAAAATCTGCTAATTTTGAAGATGAGGGCACAAATTCTTTATTAAGTGATTTAGTTCGTGAAAAAGAAAAAACAAATTGGATGTTCTCATCATGGTTAAAATAACACGAAATTAATATCAAATGGCATCCAAAATAATTCAAAACATTAAATTTACATCATAAAAATAAACATAAAAAACAAAAATAAAATGAGCGTTTTAGTAGGGAAAAAAGCACCATCTTTCAAGGCTGCAGCCGTTGTAAACGGAATAGAAATAGTGAATGATTTTTCACTGGATCAATATTTAGGAAAAAATCACGTGATGTTCTTCTTTTATCCAAAAGATTTCACATTTGTTTGTCCTTCTGAATTACATGCTTTTCAAGCACAATTAGGAGAATTTGAATCAAGAGGAGTAAAAGTTGTTGCATGTTCAACAGATACAGAAGAATCACATTGGGGATGGTTACAAGTTCCTAAAAATAAAGGAGGAATTGAAGGAGTAAAATACCCAATCGTTGCAGATACATCGAAAACAATTTCAGAAGCGTTTGGTGTTTTAGCTGGTGAATACGAATACGATATGGAAGGTAATTTGGCTGCAACTGGACCAATGATCGCTTATAGAGGTTTATTCTTAATCGACAAATCTGGAACTGTTATGCATCAATTAGTGAATATGTTCCCATTAGGAAGAAACGTTGATGAGGCTTTGAGAATGGTTGATGCTTTGCAATTCTTCGAAGAAAATGGTGAAGTTTGTCCTGCAAACTGGCACAAAGGAGATGCTGGAATGACAGCAAGTTTCGATGGTGTAGCAGATTATTTAGGAAAACACTAATTTTATATTTCTAAAGTGTTAAATTAACCGTCCGTCATCTGATGGACGGTTTTTTTATTTTTGACAATGAGGAATTTGTTACATTTCTATTTAATCTTTTTCTCATTTGCGGGGTTTTCGCAAATGGACACGCTGCAAGTGCGTTTTCTTTACGGTTCAAAACCCAGACCAGAGCATAAACAAGAACAGAAAATATGGTTCGGTGGAATGCTTGGTGGTCATGTCGGAATTCGATACAACGACACGTGTTATTTGAGTTTTTTTTATGAAGGTCGAGTTCATATCTTTCAACACAATAAGCATAAAAATGGTAAATATGCTTTTCAATCAATAGATGATTTTAATCACATTATGGATAAAGATGTTGACAGTGTGAAAACCCTCGTTATTTATATTCCTATTTCTCATGATAAGCGATTACAATTTGATTCAATTTGCAAAAATTATATAAACAAAACTCCTTATGATTATGCTTTCTTCGGATACAGATGTGGTTCCTCAACATATGAAATATTAGCACAACTAAGAGTTTTAAAAAAATATTCATTCTTTAAATCTTGGCGTAAAATATTCTATCCCAAAATTGTACGCAGAAAGTTAATACACCAAGCGAAAGAACATCAATGGATACGTGAAAAGCATAAAGGGACACATAAACGTCGCTGGGAAAGAGATTAATTACATTATTTCTCCCGTTTCAAGATAATCTAAATCCTTCCCAAATGTCTCTTTCAATCGACTAATACTATACAGGGCAATCAACAGGAATACGACACCAACAATGAAAGCCGAAGTACCATCATTCAAGTTAAATGAAACCAACATTCCAAAAGTCAAGGTGATTAAACTCACAGAACCACGTACAAAATTAGGAATTGTATTAGCAGCTGTAGATCTGATATTGGTTCCAAATTGTTCCGCAGCTATTGTTACAAATATTGCCCAATAACCGGTCCCAGTTCCCAATAAAAAGCACATCAAGTAATACGTGCTTAAAGAAATATCTTTCAATACAAAAAGAAAAATAATCGTTAAAACAAACGTGAATAACAAGTATAGATACACTACTATTTTTCTGCTTTTCAATATTTGACTTAAAATACCTGAAAGTAAATCCCCGAATGATAAACCGATATAAGCATACATCACAGCTCTTCCATTTATAACATTTTCAACACCTAACCAAGGTCCAAAATTATCTTTCGAGTTCATAATCAATAATCCAATTACGAACCAAATTGGAACTCCTATAAAAATACAATGAAGGTATTTCATCAAATTTTTCTTGTTCTTAAAGATAAGTTTTAAATCTCCTTTTTTTACTCCTTCATCGTTTTTAACGTTTTTAAAGAAGTCGGATTCTATAGTTCCAACACGCAGTAACAATAAAACCAATCCCATAATTCCACCTACAATATATGCTACTTGCCAATTGGCAAATTGAATTCCAACCGTATTATTTAGAAAATTCCCTATCACTTCTCCTTCAGAACCTACAATGGATGCCACAACAGCTCCTAGTGCTCCAAAAGTCACAATAATCATTGTGCCATACCCTCTTTTTTCCTTTGACATCATTTCTGAAACTAAAGTAATTCCAGCTCCTAATTCACCAGCTAGTCCTATTCCAGCAATAACTCGAATGACTGCGTATGTATTAACATCTGTTACAAAGGCATTGGCGATGTTGGCAATAGAATACAATAAAATTGAACCGAAAAGTACTTTTAACCTGCCTTTTTTATCACCTAATACCCCCCAGAGTAATCCTCCGACAAGCATTCCCAACATTTGCATATTGAACAAAAATTTTCCAGTCGAAGCAATTAGAGAATCAGTGGCTAAAGGCATTATTTGATTTAAACTTTCTCCTTTAACTACTCCGAATAACACCAAATCATAGATATCTACAAAATAACCTAAGGCCGCAACAACTAAGATCAATGTAATCTGAAGATTCTTCTTTTTAACTGATGTGTTTTCCATATAACGAAAATAACATTTTCACTTGAATTTTGCTGTTCAATTTAGAATTCATAATTTGGGATTCATAACATGAAACTTCTAATTAGCAACTTAAAATTGAATATTGTATCTTCGTGTTTGTGAATGAACACCATATATACATGCAACGATGCATCGAACTTGCCAGATTAGGACAAGGCCTTGTCGCACCAAATCCGATGGTAGGAGCAGTTATTGTTCACGATGACAAAATTATAGGTGAAGGATTTCATCAAGCTTATGGTGAAGCGCATGCTGAAGTAAATGCAATAAATGCAGTTCAGGATAAATCACTACTTAAAAATTCAACTATTTACGTTTCATTAGAACCTTGTTCTCACATTGGAAAAACACCCCCTTGTTCAGATTTGATAATTCAAATGAAAATTCCTAAAGTAATTATTGGATGTAAAGACACACATTCCAAAGTTAGCGGTAAAGGAATTGAGAAACTTAATAAAGCTGGTATTGATGTTCAAATTGGAATACTCGAAAAAGAATGTAGAGAGCTTAATAAACGTTTTTTCACATTTCACGAACGGCAACGGCCTTACGTTATACTTAAATGGGCACAAACCAAAGACGGATATTTAGATAAAATAAGAGATACAGATGAAATAGGAGTTAATTGGATTTCCGCTCCTGAAACAAAAGCATTGGTGCATAAATGGCGTTCAGAAGAACAAAGTATTTTGGTAGGTAGAAAAACAGTACAAAATGACAATCCTTCATTAACAGTGAGAGAATTTAGTGGCGTTAATCCTACACGGATAATTATTGACAGCCAATTACAATTATCTGAGGACTTGAATATTTTTTCAGATGATGCACCAACAATTATTTTCAATCGTTCTAAAAATGAAGTAAAAGGATTGATTGAGTGGATTAAAATTAGCGAAACAAGTACTGAATTAATTCTGGAGGAATTATACAAAAGAAATATCTTATCCGTTTTCGTTGAAGGAGGCAGTAGAACTTTGCAATATTTTATTTTCGGAAATGTTTGGGATGAAGCAAGAGTAATTGTAGGAGATGCGATTTTTGGTGAAGGCACGAAGGCTCCCACTATAAACAAAGTTGCTGCTTTCAGTTACCCATTTTCGACAGATACGGTTTACCATTATTTCAGAAAATGATTCCATTGATTATATCAATAATATGTTCCAGTTTGATATTTATCATCTTCAAACTTTTTCCAAAATTTGGAATCGATACTTTTCAAGCGATTGTATTCAATTATTTCACTGCCTTTATTTGTGGAATTTCCTTTTTTGGTCATGAATGGAAAAGTGAAGCACTAAACATTGGAAATTGGCCATGGTTTGCAATTTTATGTGCCTTTCTATTTATTTCTTTATTTATTATGATGGGCATTAGCTCACAAAAAAACGGTGTTGCTTTGACTTCAATTGCTGTTAAAATGAGTATGGCCATTTCGATGATGTTTATGATAGTCTTATATCATGAATCATTGTCCTTCCTTAAAATAGCAGGAATTATTTTAGCATTTTTAGGTGTCTTTTTAGTCACTTTTTCGAAATCAAAAGAAAACAAATCAAAAGCATCTTTATGGATGTTATTAATCCTATTTATTGGAAGTGGTTTTTTAGATTTCGTATTGAATTATGTACAGAAATATGAATTATCTGTTTTAACGCCCTCACTCTTTTCAGCATTTGGATTTGGATTAGCAGGTTGTATTGGTTTTGTAATTTTGATGTATCGACTTTACACTAAAAAAACCGTTTTCTCTTCACGCAATATTTTCGCTGGTATTACACTCGGTATTCCCAATTATTTTTCAATTTATCTATTAATTGTTTCATATAAATCAACTGGGTGGAATGATTCAACTGTTCTCGCGATTATAAATGTATCAGTCGTAATGATTGCTGCAATTGTTGGATTTATTGCATTTAAAGAAAATGTTACACGCAATAAAATACTTGGACTATTAGCAGCAATAAGTGCAATTATTATCTTGTATTTTGCGAATATTACTTAAAGAAAATTATAATTTATGAAAATCCACCCTTTGAACACTGGAAATTTCAAACTAGATGGAGGAGCTATGTTTGGTGTAGTTCCAAAATCAATGTGGCAAAAAACGAATCCTGCTGATGCTAACAACATGTGTGATTGGTCAATGCGCTCACTATTAATTGAAGATGGAAATAGGCTAATTTTAATTGATGCGGGTATTGGTGATAAGCAATCAGAAAAATTCTTTTCGCATTATTACATGCATGGAAATGACAGTTTAATTGGCAATTTAAAAGCGCTAGGGTTTTCTCCCAATGATATTACGGATGTTTTTTTAACACATCTTCATTTTGATCATTGCGGTGGAGCAATTCAATGGAATAAAAATAGAACAGGTTTTGAACCAGTTTTCAAGAACGCCATTTATTGGAGTACTGAAAATCATTGGAAATGGGCAACCGAACCAAATCCAAGAGAAAAAGCATCCTTTTTAAGTGAAAATATACTCCCAATTCAAGAAAGTGGACAACTGAAATTCGTTGAAAGAACAGGAGATTTCACTAAAAGTGTCTTTGAAAATTTTGATGTATTATTTGTAGATGGTCATACTGAAAGTATGATGATTCCTCATATTCACTATCAAGGAAAAACAATAGTATTTATGGCAGATCTATTACCTAGCGTGGGACATATTCCTTTGCCTTTTGTTATGGGATATGATACGCGACCTTTAATTACTATGTCTGAAAAGGAGAAATTTTTAAATAATGCTGTTAATAATGAGTTTGTTTTATTCCTTGAGCATGACAGTATCAACGAATGTTGTTCCCTTCAATTAACTGAAAAAGGTGTAAGATTATCTGAAGCTTTTAGCTTTAATGAAATGTTTTAAAGTATAGAATACATTTTATATATTTAATATAAATTAATTCGCATGGATAAGTATCTCGTAGAAATTCTTAAGGCATTCAATACAATTATCATTCCTGGGTTAGGTGCTCTTAATCTAACGAATTCTGAAACTGGTGAATGTTTATTTATGCCTTATTTGAAATACGATGATGGTAAATTGTCTGAGTACATTTCGGAAACAGAAGGAATGTCAGACAACGATGCTAAAAATTTAATTGCCAAATATGTTCGTGAAATTGAGGCTAAATTAAATGTTGGAGAATCATATGACATGTATCAATTTGGATCCTTTATTAAAAACTCAAGTGGTGATATTGAATTCAATTCGTGGAATAAAGAACGTACTGATGAGACACCTGCTGTTGAACAGATAATTGAACAGGAATTGACACCTGCTGATACAGTAGTCGTGGAAAAGGTTACAATGACCGAAATTGTTCCAGAAAAGATTAAAAAACCAAGAGTTTCTAGGGCAAAAGTTCAACCAATTCATGAATTAAAAGTTGAGCAAGAAAAGCCAACTTCAGATAATATAATTGATAAAGAAGCTGTTATAGTGGATGAGGAAATCATTCCAATTCAAGAGAATAAACTCCCAGTTGAAGAACCAATTATACTTGAAAATACTTCTGTGACAGAAAATACAAAAGAGCCAGAAAAGAAAGAAACACCGGCCTATTCTGAAGCAGATCAATGGGCGGATGATTTGGATGTCCCACCTTTAAATGTTAAAATAGAACGTCCAAAAAAGCCTATAATAGAAAAAATTAAAAAAGACAAGAAACGAAAAAGCCCTGTTTTCTATGCTTTATTAATAGTTGGTGTTTTGCTAGTAGGAGGATCTTTAACTTTAACCCTGTTCTTTAATCGTTTAGAAAAATTCTTGCCTTTTATTGCAACAGAAACAACTTCAAAGGCAATTGAAGACAACCCGAAAAAGGATTCTGAAATTAAAACATCGAATGAAAGTATTGACGATGAAAAACAGAATAAAAATGATGTTCAATCACAAGAAAATCAAACAACTATAGAAGAAAACAATGATCCAATCAAAGAAGAAATAACTTCTGTTTCATCTGTCGATAAATCGAATTCTTTTCACATAATTGGTGGAGCATTTATGGATAAATCAAATGCTGATAGGTATCAAAATCGGCTAGTTTCTGAAGGCAATCAATCAGCAATCATTGGCCAATTTGATAATCTATACATAGTGAGTATTGCATCGTTTAGCTCAATTGAAGCCGCTAACAATGCTTTATCAGGCGCAAGAAGTATTTCTTCAAAAGCTTGGGTTTTTAAATGGCCTTAAATCTTCTTCACTAAATCAATTAATCGATTCGAATAACCTGCTTCATTGTCGTACCAACCAACAATTTTAATCATATTGTTAACGACACTGGTCAGTTCAGCATCGAACAAACAACTGTTTGGATTTCCGATAATGTCAACAGAAACAATTGGATCTTCAGTATAATCTAAAATACCTTTCAAATAAGTTTCAGAGGCAAGTTTCATCGCAGCGTTGATTGCTTCAATTGTTGGTGGATTTCTAACAACCAATGTTAAATCCGTAAAAGAACCATCTGGCACCGGCACACGGACACCACAGCCTCCAATTTTACCTTCTAATTCAGGAAATATTTTTGTAATAGCCTTTGCCGCTCCTGTTGATGTGGGAACAATTGACTCTGCAGCTGCTCTTGCTCTTCTTAAATCCTTATGAGGTGCATCATGTAATCGTTGATCTGATGTATAACTGTGAATAGTTGTAATATAGGCACTTTCAATCTCACAAAGATCACGCATCACCATCACCATTGGAGCAACATTGTTTGTTGTACAAGAAGCATTTGAAAGTATAACATCTGTACTTTCCAAAATAGTATCGTTTACTCCTAAAACAACAGTCTTGATTTCATCGCTATTTGCAGGAGCAGAAATTACAACTTTCTTTGCTCCACCGACTAAATGTTTCGAAGCTTCTTCTGTTGTCAGAAACAATCCAGTAGATTCCAAAACAGTTTGAACGCCATATTCAGCCCAAGGAATTAATAATGGATTTTTCTCTTGAAGAAATGTAATTTTTTTACCGTTAGAAAAAACAAGGGTATTGCCTTCAATAACAAACGTATATTTTAACCCACGATGGATACTATCATATTTTAACAAATGTGCTAATGTTTTAATGTCAGATACGTCATTAACAACTGCCACATTCACTTCAGTTGATTCTAAACTTAGGCGTGTAAAATAACGCCCAATTCTACCAAAACCATTTACTCCAATCGTTTTCATAACACCTATTTTCTATTCCACAACTAAGTTAATCAAAAGAAACGCTAAACAATTCAATAATATTATGTGATTTCAATTTTTAATTTAATCAAAAAAAAAAGCGATTCCCTTTCGGAAATCGCTTAATTAAAAATTAATTGTTTTTCTAATATTTAACTTGAACAAAACCATTTTTTATGGTCTCCTCTTCGTAACCATAAAATTTAGCTTTGATTATATAAAAGTATGTTCCTTCTTCTACAAAATCTCCGCTATTACTTCTCCCGTCCCATTTTCCTGCTGGATCTATATACGAATATATCTTATTTCCCCAACGGTTTAAAATGACACATTCAAATGTTTCTACACCGTCATATTGAACAAAAAAAGCATTGTTACCCACTAGAGACGACAACACCATAATATTTGGCGCATTTATTTCACATATATGTGTTTCTATAGTAGCAGTATCTGTAATAGAGTAACATTCGTTACTTGCAGTAACGATATAATCACCGGGCTGTGAAATTTCAATAAAAGAACTCGTTGCTCCTGTATTCCATAAAAAACTATTTACTGTAGCATTTTCTTGCGCATATATGGTGTAATTTGTTCCAGCACAAATCAAAGAATCAAAAACTTGTGTATAAACGTATGGAGGAAAATATATCTGTGCCGTTAAAACCTGATTACAAGCAACATCCGTGTATGTTACAGTATATGTTCCCGGTGTAGAAGTAAAAAACTGTGTGTTATCTACATTTGGTGAATAACTTACAATCGCAGTATCTGTCCAACTCCAAATTCCTCCATTAGTCGAGGAAGTATTGGTAACTTGGTATACCATATCACAACCTACTCCCTGTGAAAAGATAGACGGAGGATTATTGAAGGTTAAAACCGCATCTGTAGAGTTATTACAAACATTATCTGTAAAAGTAACCGTATATGTCCCTGTAGCTGAAGCACTAATTGTTGGGTTCAATGTCGTTGAAGCAGGACTGAAACTAATATTAGAGGATGTTGAACTCCAAACTCCTCCTGTTGCATATGACACAGTATTTAGAGCGGTTAATGACGAAGAACAAATTACAATATCATCAAGAATAGCAGGGTATGTTGCGAAGTCTATTACAGCGGTGACGACATCAAGACAAGCAACATCAGTATATGTAACAGTATATATACCGGGGACCGAAGCGGTTATTAATGGATTCTCAGACGAAGTTGAAGGACTAAATGTTAACTCTGGTGAAGTCGAAGACCATACACCTCCATTAAAAGCAGACGTTCCAGCAACTTGAAGTGCCATATCACAAGCAATTGTATCACTAAAAATTGCTGGTAATGATTGTACAAACAACGATACGACTGTATCATAAGGACACCCATAATCATCTACCATATTATATGTATAATAATAAAGACCGGCTGTATTTGGTTGAACAACTAATAATGTATCATTTTCTCCTGAAATAATTGTTGGATCAGGAGACCAAAACTCAGAAAAAACAGTATTCTGATATCCTTCAGAATTAGGATATAAATCAGAATTGAAATATAATCCCCATTGGAAAATATATCCATCATCTATACCTTGATTATCTTGAACTGTAATTGTCCAGTTTCCATTTATTGGACAACCAACTAAATCATTAAAGTTACCATCAGGCAAATAAACACCATCAGGGTTCATAGATTGAAAACCATAATCATTCGTAACCGTATTACCTGCACTGTTCTCAGCGCACATTGTACCTAGCGTTGCATTTATTTCTGAAAAACAATATGTCCAAACTGGACTTCCTGGAACGCCACCATCCAAATTTGTATCATTCCCAATAAAAGTTCCTATTCCACTTCCACAGCCACCAGCTACCAATCCTCCACCACCACTATAACCATTCCATAATGAAACCATCGTGCCATTTGGACAAGTAATTGCAATCTCAAGGTCACCTAAATATGAATGCTCAATGTCTAGACATAATTGATCAATATCACCAAAATTTTGGTACGTCGTTGTATCTGCGAAGCCTGAAATCGGAATTGACGTTGTATACACTGCTCCTGTTCCATCTGGAAGATAAGTTAATCCAGCAAAGGTTCCCCCAATTTGAAATGTTCCATAAGGAATATCAATACCAACTGTATCTGTAAGAGTTGTACCCCCAATAAGATTGGTGTTTTGACCCAAACAAACGGTATCTTCGATTGGTCCTGTACCCGCGAAACTTGGTAATTGAGAAACCCTCACTTTACATGTTATTCTTTCAATTTGTGGGAATATGTCTGTTATTCTTAAATCAATAAAATAACCAGAACGAGTAGGTGGTGTAAACCACATTGTGTCATTAGTAAATGTTCCAACACCTCCAATAGTCCATTCATATGCACAATTGTCTACAGTTTGAGAATATCCACTTCCAACGGTTTCAAATGAATAAGGAAATGTTGGTGTAGCTACGAACATAATTGAATCACCAAAACAAACATCTACATATCCTGTATCAATTGGGTTTAATACATTTGCTCCAACTCCGTTTTTAAATGCCTCGATATGAGGAAAAAATGGTTGTGGTGCATTACTACAAGCAACATGAGCAACCCAACCAGTCCCTTCAGAAACTCCATTTGACTGAAAAACTAGGGTAAGACATCCAGAAGGATTATTTTCAAATGAAGCTTGAACAAAAAACCCATTTACATCTGTTCCTGAATTATATGCTCCCAATAATGGAGCAGATGCATTCGGTCCATCATAAATGAATAATGTATCTGTTGGATCAACATTCCATTCAAATCCAATATTAGTAGCAAATGCAATTGATACTTTTGTTCCTTGCGTTAAATCAGGGCAAAATACAATTGTTTCATTCATATTTGGCAAATAATTTCCGGCACCATCCGTGAAATTTAAAGTAACCGCAGATATTGTTCCACAATCAAGAGGGTCTGATTGATCATTATCAGGACCAGTCAATGTTAATTGCGAATTGGCATTAAACGCTAATATGCTAGCGAATAAAATTAAACTATAGGAAAAGTAATTTTTCATTGATCTTATTTCTTAGAATTGGAATAATTGATTCTTAAAACATATAGAGATTGGACAGCTAATATTTTTTCAGAACCAATCAAAGAAAAATATTGAGTTTCGTTTTCTTTTAATTGAATTCCGTAATCTAAATAACTTGATTTTTTAACATTTTCCAATGATTGTAATTCACCTGAAACTTTAAAAGATTTAGACTTTTCTTGCACTACAGTAATGTAATTTAATGCATTCTTCAAACAATATTCTTCAAAAGTCAATTGTGATTTTTTTAAATCCTGCTTTTCGGTAGTCGTGCTTTTTGATATTTGACCATACGATAACAATGGTAAAACAAACATCAAAACAAGTGCAATTTTTTTTATCATTTTTTAAATAATTTGAATGTTCAAACTTTATAGACTTACTATTTCAACAAATAGTTGCAACGAATTTTATTTTTATTATGAATGCTAAATTAACACTATAAAATTACAATTATAGTTTAAAAACACTATTTCATATGAAAAATCAATAGTATTAAATTTCTTCCAAATACTATAATTGTTGTTGCCAAGAAAAATATGAGCGATTCAAAATAGAAATTGTTTAAAAATAGTCCATTTTGGGGATAACTGTTACCCTTTAAAAAAGTCCCAATGAATTATTAGCCTTAGTTTTGCAATGCTAAAATCGGTAAGTAATAGAAGTATGGAAAGAGTAGAATTAGAAAGAATTGCCTCTCAAATTAGGAGAGATATCGTTAGAATGGTTGCAGGAGTAAATTCAGGTCACCCTGGAGGATCATTAGGCTGTGCAGATTTTTTAACTTTCTTGTACTTCGACGTTATGAAGCACAATCCTAAGAATTTTACGATGGATGGAATTGGTGAAGATTTATTTTTCTTGTCGAATGGACACATATCCCCTGTTTGGTATAGCGTACTTGCTCGATCAGGGTATTTTTCGGTAGCTGATTTAGGGACTTTCAGGAAATTATCTTCAAAATTACAAGGTCATCCTTCAACAGATAAAAAATTACCTGGAATTAGAATGGCTTCTGGATCTTTAGGACAAGGATTATCTGTTGCAATAGGTGCTGCTCAAGTAAAAAAAATGAACAAAGACGCTTCCTTTGTTTTTTGTCTTCACGGTGATGGCGAATTACAAGAAGGTCAAATATGGGAAGCAGCAATGTATGCAGCGGCAAATAATGTAGATAACCTTATTGCTACAATCGATTATAATGGCCGTCAAATTGATGGTGATGTTGAAGACGTTCTTTCCTTAGGTAATTTGAATGATAAATGGCAAGCTTTTGGTTGGCATGTTTTAGAAATGGACGGACATAATTTCATGGATATGAATAATGTTATGCAAAAAGCGCAAAGTTTATGCGGAAATGGAAAACCTGTTGTTATTATTATGAAAACAGAAATGGGTCAAGGTGTTGATTTTATGGTTGGTTCACACAAATGGCATGGTGTAGCCCCTAACCCTGAACAATTAGCGAATGCTTTATCACAATTAGAAGAAACTTTAGGAGACTATTAATTGAAGAAAATTACCCTCATATTATTCCTGTTTTTTATTCCATTTGTATACGGTCAAGAACAGTTGACGCGAATCCTTTTTATTTTGGACGCATCAAATAGCATGAATGCGCAATGGGGGCCGCAAACAAGAATTCAAGCTGCAAAAGAAATTTTAGCCAATGCAGTTGATAGTTTAAATGGAACGGCAAATCTTGAAATTGCACTTCGCGTATACGGACATCAATCACCTATTACCGCTACGTATCAAGACTGTAATGATACCAAACTAGAAATTCCATTTGGTCCAGATAATTTTGACAAAGTAAAATACCGAATTAGATCGATTGAAGCGAAAGGGACAACGCCAATTGCTCGCTCATTAGAGGCCGCAGCAGATGATTTCCCAGATCAAAACTCTCGAAATATTATCATTCTAATAACTGATGGTTTAGAAGCTTGCGATAATGACCCATGCGTAATAGCTAAAAAATTAAAAGACAAAGGAGTAAAAGTAACACCTTTCGTAATCGGCTTAGGACTAGATCTTTCCTATCTCGAAAAATTTAAATGCATCGGTGATTATGCTGACGCGGAAACAAAGGATGCTTTTAGAAGCGTCTTAAAAAATGTTGTTTCAAAAGCCCTTTTAAATACTACAGTTCAAATTAACTTGAACGATTCTAATAAAAACCCAAAAGAAACAGATGTTACCATGTTTTTATATGAAGCTGGGACAAAAAATTTAAAATACACTTTTGTTCATACAATTAATCGTTTTGGCAATCCTGACACATTGATTATAGATCCAGCATTCAAATATGATTTAATTGTAAATACCATTCCTCAAGTTAGTAAGAAGAATATTGTACTTCAAAAAAACATTCATAATACTATTGCGTTGGATGCTCCTCAAGGATTTATAAAAGTTCGTTTTATCAATGCGACAAAAACATATCCTATTGAAACGAGAATTATGCAAGGTGGAAAAACTCAAACCTTGAATGTTCAAAAAATAAACCGGTCAGACAAATATATAATTGGTAAGTATGACCTTGAGGTTCTTACTTTACCGAGGACATATTTTACTGTTGATGTTACCCAAAGCAGTACCGTTAATATTGATATTATGGCTCCTGGACTTTTGTCTTACCGTGAAACAAATTCAGTGATCGCACAAATTTTTGTAATCAGAGAAGATGGGACAATTGAATGGGTTTGCAATTTAGATGATTCAGTTAATTCTGGTGTGGTTCAGCTGCAACCAGGAAATTACCGAATGGTTTATCGTTCAAAGGCACTTAAATCATCGACATATACAATTGAAAAAGATTTTAGAATATTATCGAATAAAACAACAACAATAATTATATAGTAATGAAGGATTTTGAAATTTTTGGAAATAAAGACACCCGTTCAGGTTTTGGAGCAGGATTAGCTGAACTTGGTAGAACAAACAAAGATGTTGTTGCTTTATGCGCAGACCTTACCGGCTCATTAAAAATGGATGAGTTTTTAAAAGAAAATCCTGAAAGATTTTTTCAAATGGGAATTGCAGAAGCAAATATGATGAGTGTTGCTGCTGGAATGACTATTGGTGGCAAAATTCCTTTTACAGGAACATTTGCTAATTTTTCTACAGGACGTGTTTATGACCAAATTCGACAATCAATTGCGTATTCACAGAAAAATGTAAAAATATGTGCATCACATGCTGGACTTACATTAGGTGAAGATGGTGCAACTCATCAAATATTGGAAGATATTGGAATGATGAAAATGTTACCAAACATGACGGTTATCGTTCCGGCTGATTTCAATCAAACAAAACAAGCTACTATAGCAATCGCAAAACACAATGGACCAGTTTATTTGAGATTCGGCCGACCGGTAATGCCAATTTTTGTTCCTGCAGATGCTAATTTTGTTATCGGTAAAGCTGATGTATTAACGGAAGGAACAGATGTAACAATCATCGCATGTGGACACTTAGTTTGGAAATCAATTGAAGCTGCCAAAATACTTTCTGAAAAAGGCATTTCTGTGGAATTAATTAACATGCACACAATTAAACCGTTGGATGTGCAAGCGATCCTTAAATCTGTTCAAAAAACGAAATGCGTTGTTACGGCTGAAGAACATATGATGAATGGTGGATTGGGTGATTCTGTTGCTCAAGTGTTATCACAAAATTTCCTTGCCCCTCAAGAATATGTTGCAGTTAACGATTCATTTGGAGAAAGTGGTACACCAATGGAACTTATGACAAAATACGGTATTGACACACAAAATGTTGTTGATGCAGCCTTGAAGGCTATAGGGAGAAAATAGGTTCTTTCTGAGTGATGAACTATGAGTGCAGAGTGATGAGTTGATAGTTTATAACTGAAAGTTGAATAATAGAATTCAGTATAAATAAAGACTATTTTGAATCTAAAGTGATTTAATTTCTATGTGCACTATGTGTCTATGTGGTTCAAAAAATGTTGAAAATTAAAATGTCAAATACAACAGATTTTCTTGAAAAACTTGGTCAAACCAATCAAAACCCATACTTAATTGAAGTAGAAAGGGCTGATGGAATCTATATTTACGATAAATCAGGCAAATCTTATATGGACATGATTGCTGGTGTTGCTGTAAATAACATTGGTCATAATCATCCAAAAATTAAAGACGCTTTAAAAACTCAGATCGATAAGCATTTGCATGTAATGGTGTATGGCGAATTCATTCAAGATGCTCAAAACAATTTTGCAAAAAAACTCACTTCCCTCCTACCTGAAAATTTGAATTGTGTGTACACAGTAAATTCTGGAACAGAGGCAAACGAAGCTGCTTTGAAACTTGTTAAGCGGGATACTGGAAGAACAGAAATTGTTTCTTTTCGTGGCTCTTATCACGGAAGTACCCATGGTTCGTTGAGTGTTTCAGGAAATGAAGTCAAAAAACAAGCATATCGCCCACTCTTGCCAGATGTTCGATTTTTATCTTTCAATTCAATAATAGATCTTTCTCAAATCACTACCAAAACTGCTGGTGTTATAATTGAAACAATTCAAGGTGACGCTGGAGTTCGTATTCCATCTAAAGATTTCATAAAAGCACTTCGAAATAGGTGCACTGAAGTTGGAGCATTATTGATCTTCGATGAAATTCAATGTGGCATGGGAAGAACAGGAGCTCTTTTTGCTTTCGAACATTTCAACGTTGTACCAGATATTTTAACATTAGGTAAAGCGCTTGGAGGTGGCATGCCAATTGGAGCTGTTGTTTCTTCAAAAGAAAACTTATGGGAATTTACCTACAATCCTATGTTGGGACATATAACAACTTTCGGAGGACACCCTGTGATTTGTGCAGCTGGAAATGCCTTTTTAGACGTTTTGATGTCAGAAGTTGACTTGAATGAAGTAGAAAGATTAGGTAAGTTATTAGAATCGATAATTTCTAAAAATCCAGAAATCAAAGAAATACGTAGAATCGGAATGCTATTCGCCTTTGACATGGAATCATTCGAACGAGTTGAGAAAGTTGTGAATCGCTGTCTTGAAAAAGGATTAATTAGTTTTTGGTTTTTATCTCATCCGTATAGTTTCAGATTATCACCACCATTAACGATCACAGAAGAAGAAATCAGAAAAGCTGCTCAAATTATTCTTGAAGCAATTGAAGAAACAGCCGATTAATCAACTTTCTTTAAGCAAAGTGTCAACAAAAGCAAATTGATTTTTTGAAGCCAATAAATTTTCTCGAAAATATTCTTGTCGTTTTTTATTCCTGTACCTTTTCGTTGCAAAGCCAAAACTCAAAGCACCTAAAATCGTTGTAACAATTGGTGGTTTTGGATTTAATTTTGGATCAATAGCTTCAATGTCATTGACATGAATAGTTAATTCTTCATTCAAGTCGATACTCAATAATCTTGATTTCAAATCTTCAGAATAACTTACAAAATCTTCAATGGCATCTTCTTCAATAATCTTAGACTTCAGAATTTTATCCGCTTGATACTGAATATCAATTAATTGTCTAAATATATTTTCGAAGCTCATTAATTTGTTATTAATAGGACGTGAAAATAAGGATAATAATCTACTTTATCACTGCAGGAAGTTCCTTTGTTTTGTCTTTAGGAACAAACAAAATTGAGCTTGTATTTACACAATGACGTGTGTTTTTATCTGTCATTTCTTCACCTAGGAAAACGTGTCCTAAATGACCTTGACAATTGTTACAAACGATTTCGGTTCTACTTCCATCAGCATCTGGAATACGTGTTACTGAACCTTTAATTTCATCATCAAAACTTGGCCATCCACAATG
>VFKM01000034.1 GCA_009885545.1 Flavobacteriales bacterium | reverse complement strand
TATTGCAAGCGAAAAAAAATTACGATCCATAACGCTCCAGAAGGAAATAGAAATGCAGTTGGAGAACATGCATTAGGAATGTTATTGAGCTTGATGCGTAAACTACATAGTGCTGATCGAGAAGTAAGAGGCGGAAAATGGGACCGAGAAGGAAATCGGGGAATTGAGTTGGATGGAAAAACTGTTGGTATAATTGGCTACGGAAATAACGGTAAAGCATTTGCGAAAAAACTACAAGGATTTGATGTGAAGTTGATGGCTTACGACAAATACAAAAAGAATTTTGGAGATCATTTTGTGATGGAATGTACACTTAATGCGCTTTTGAAAAATGCTGATGTGATAAGCTTTCATATTCCCCAAAATCAAGAAACAATATACATGGCAAATGATCAGTTTTTTAACAAAATTGAAAAATCCATCTTTTTATTGAACCTATCAAGAGGAAAAATTGTTGAAACAGCCGCCTTAGTGAAAGCGTTAAAATCTGGGAAAGTGATTGGAGCAGGATTAGATGTGTTAGAATACGAAAGAACGAGCTTTGAATCATTTTTCGAGCAAGAGTTACCCGAAGAATTTACCTATTTATTGAAATCAGATTCTGTTTTATTTACTCCTCATATTGGAGGTTGGACACAAGAAAGCTATTTTAAATTAAGCGATGTGTTGGCTGATAAAATATTGGAAAATCAATGATTTTCTATATATGATACAAAAGCATTCCTACTGAAAAGTAGATAAATAGACCTACAATATCATTCAAAGTTGTAACAAACGGGCCGGTTGCTAGTGCAGGATCTATTTTGTACCGGTTCAATACCAATGGAATCAACGTCCCAAAGATTGCAGCAAAGATAATTACAACAAATAAGGAAATACTAACAACAATTCCTAAAGTAGAATTTTCAAATAAGGTCGCAATTCCATAAATCAAACTGGCCAAGATTAATCCGTTTATCAATCCAACAATTGCCTCTTTGGATATTTTAGATAATATGCTTCCAAATTGATCATTGCCTTTTGCGAGAGATTGTACAACGATAGCAGAAGACTGAACTCCAACATTTCCTCCCATAGCAGTAATTAAGGGTATAAAAAAGGCCAAAGCTGGAACTTTTGAAATTCCAAGTTCAAAGCTGGAGATGAGCTGTGCACCAAGAGTACCACCTAACATCGCAATCAATAACCACGGAATACGCGCCCTAGTCATTCTCCAAACACTAAAGCTTGATTCAATTCTTTCCGAGATACCAGATGCCAATTGAAAATCTTTGTCTGCTTCCTCCTTGATGACATCTACAACGTCATCAAGTGTAATTCTACCTACAAGTTTGTTTTGTAAATCAACAACAGGAACAGATACTAAGTCATATTTTTCCATGACTTTAGCAACTTCCTCATTGTCGTCGCTTGTTTTAACCGAAATTATGTTTTTGTCAGAATAGAGGTCAATAATTTTTGTCTTTGGACTTGCAAATAGCAAACGCTTTAAAGACAAAACACCTACCAATTTATTTAAATCGTCAACAACATAAATTGTGTAAACTTTTTCTACGTCTTCAGCTTGTCTGCGCAATTCGACTAAACAACGATTTACAGGCCAATCGAGTTTTGCTTGTATGAATTCTTTTTGCATTAATCCACCTGCTGTATCCTCGTCGTAATTTAACAGGTCAACAATGTCTTCAGCTGCTTCATCATCCTCCATTTGAGAAATGACTTCCTGAATTTGTTTATCGGAAAGATCTCCTAGGATATCTGCCGCATCATCCGAATCTAGGTTCTCAAGTTGTTCAGCAATTTCTTTGGAAGAAAGAGATGCAAGAAACCGATCTCTAACATCTTCTTCTAATTCCATTAATACATCCGCTTGAACTTCTTCGTCCAATTGAAAATAAATGTATTTTGCCTCTTCGTTTGATAACTTATCTACAATTTCAGCAATATCAGCAAAGTGTAACTCAAAAACATGTTCTTTAATCCATAGCACATCTTGCTCCGCAATTTTTTTGCGAAGTATTTCAAGAAATTCTTTGGTTAATTCAAAACGCATCTGAGTAATTTTCCACAAAGATAGGCTATTTACTTTTTATAAAACCTTAATTTCAGCTCAAAAAGTTCTGTCTTTACCCGAGGAATGTATTTCAATCAACGTGAATAAAGGGCATTTTGTAAAAGATTAAGATTCCATTAAGAAATATTAATAGTGTATTAAAACTACAATTGAAAGAACTATCTTTGAACTCAACAATTAAAGAAGCGTTGCATGGACTATTTTTTTGCACATTTATTTGAAGCATTCCACCTTCCACTGAAAAATCCAGTTCTTGTCTTTTCGTTGTTGTTATTTATTATCTTACTTTCTCCAATTATTCTCCGAAAAATCAAAATCCCAGCTATTATTGGTTTAATCATTTCTGGGGTAATTATTGGTCCTCACGGCCTTGGTTTAATTGGACCGGAACACATGAAAGCTGAAGGTTCAATTAAGTTGTTTTCAACAATTGGTTTGCTTTATATTATGTTCATGGCTGGCTTAGAGCTTGAGATGAATGAATTCAAAAAATATTTCAATAAGAGTTTAACATTTGGAGCATTAACATTCTTTGTCCCTATTACTTTGGGCTTTCCGATATGTTATTATGTCCTTCACCTCAATACGACTGCAAGTTTACTGACGGCGAGTATGTTTGCAACTCATACTTTAGTGGCATACCCTATAATTAGCAAATTTGGGCTTTCAAAACACTCTTCTGTTGCAATTACTGTAGGAGGTACTATATTAACAGATACTGCTGTTCTTATTATTCTAGCTGTTATTTCTAGTTCCTCAAAAGGGAATTTGGATGGTGCTTTTTGGGTTCGTTTAATTACTTCTTTGACTATTTTTTCGATTATTATGTTTTTCATAATTCCAAAAATTGCTAGATGGTTTTTTAGTAAGTTGGAAAGTGAGAACTCCTCCCAATATATATTTGTTCTTTCAATCGTTTTCTTTTCAGCCTTCTTGGCAGAAGTTGCTGGTGTTGAGCACATTATTGGAGCTTTCGTTGCTGGTTTAGTGTTAAACAGGCTTATTCCTAATAGTTCAACGCTTATGAATCGGGTTGAATTTATTGGAAACTCTCTATTTATTCCATTCTTCTTGATTTTTGTTGG
Source organism: Flavobacteriales bacterium (assembly GCA_009885545.1). Lineage (GTDB taxonomy): Bacteria > Bacteroidota > Bacteroidia > Flavobacteriales_D > Crocinitomicaceae > M0103. The sequence goes on along the minus strand of VFKM01000034.1, from coordinate 20,614 downwards.
AATGGTTGTGAATTATAAAGTTCTATTTGATGGAACTTGGTCGTTGATCATTGCAGCAGTGTTAACTTCTTTTGCAATCTTTAGTAAATGGCTCGCTGCTTTTATCACACAAGTTATTTTCAAGATGTCAAGGAATGAAAGACAAATCATTTTTGGATTGAGTACTTCTCATGCTGCTGCGACTTTAGCAATCATCATGGTTGGGTTTGAAAACAATATTTTGGACATTAAAATTGTCAACGGAACTGTATTATTAATATTAGTCACCTGTTTGGTCGCTTCATTTGTTACTGAAAATGCTGGTAAACGATTATTAGTTGAAATGGCGGAAAAAGGGGATGATGATAAAAATGAAACTCGATTGAGAAATCAACATTTGTTATTGGCAATTAATGAACTGAAAGGCAATGAATTGCTTTTGGATTTCGCTATGATGATTACCAATAGGAAGGTTATTAACCCAATTTCAGTTGTGAGTGTTTTACCGAATAATGAAGAGGCTGAACGAAAAATAAGAAGCTCAAGAAGGGCGTTGGACGAAATCGTAAAGCATTTTTCAGGCGGAGATTCAAAAGTGAATGCAATTGCAACCATTGATCTCAATCTTTCTTCTGGTATAGCAAGAGTTTCAAAAGAATTAGTGACAGATTTAGTGGTGCTAAACGATAGTCGAAACATGAATCTTTTGAAAAGAATTGTAGGGGATGACAGGGACCATTTATTGGATGTTTGCGATAAAACAATTTTTTTCTGTCAGTTTGAAAAAGCTGCCCTATCGTACGATAAGATTGTTGTTATTTGTCCTAAACTGGCAGAACTAGAAACAAGTTTCGTTTTATGGGTAGAAAGAATTATTCGTTTTGCTAAAGAACTGAGTTTGAAAATTGAGTTGTATGCAACAGCCACAACCTATGATAAATGGAATCGAATCTGTGAAGTTAATAAGCTGTCTAGTAATACGTCACTCTTTGAAATAGAGGAATTAGATGATTTTTTCATTGTTAACGTGAAGAAATCCAAAAATGACTTGATCGTATTTTGTTCTGCAAGAAATGGTGGTGTATCATATGCAGCTGGAATTGAGTCTTTCCCAAGTAAAATTGAAAAAGGATATTTAGAAAATGATTCAATTTTAATTTATCCATCTCAAAACACATCAGAAAATCTTTATGGGAATTATGATGATTTTGATTCAAGCGCCATTTCCAAAGGTGTTGAAGCTATTCAAAAAATTGGAAAAGAAGTTGGAAGTATATTTAAGAAAGGAAATTAAGACCGATTCTTATAAGGAAAATACTAGTTAATAATGTTAAACCCATTCCAAGTTCGATTTTCAACATTGTACAAAAACAAACGATTATTGCAAAACGATATTCGGAAGGTATTTAATTCTCCAAAATTGTCATCTATTTGAATTTGAATAGTAGCACTAGTTTTACCTGTTTTAGCATTTACTAAATACAATTCACTTGTTTCGTAATTGTAGAATCCATATTCATAACCTTTTAATCCTGTATGAATAAAACCATTAAAATTGATATTGTCAGAGAGGCCAGACTCTATAAGTTCTAATTTTTTGGGTTTAATTAATTTCTTTTTACCCTGTTTAAAGCTTGAAACACCATCATAGTTAGCAAAATAGACAATTCCATTATTAAAAACTGCTACATTTTGATCCTCCATGCCATAGGAGAAGTCCGTTATTTTTATTTCGGTTGGATAACCATCTCCATCTAAATCGTATGAAAAACACCCAGTATTACCATATAAAATGCCTTGTAATTGATTTTTCGATTCATTGTACCAAAAACCCCTTAAATCTCCGCCAATCTGAATTGTTTTAAGTGAGATTCCAGCTGCATTATGTACTTCAATATTATAAGTTTCATTTCCCGCAAAAACGGAATAGTATAAATCTTTTTTAGCATTGTAGGATACCGCTAGACCATTGGTTCCTGCATCATCATTAATACTCAACGTGACGTCATTGTTTGGATTGAAATTAGGTAGCTGAGCAAAAAGAGCTTGGCTTAATAAAAAAGAAAAAAGAATAGTTAGGATGTTTTTTGATGTCATAATGAAGTGTATTAACATATGAATTATTAGGTTAAATTACTTTTTTTTGGAATAGTTGTCATAAACAGCCCATAAAAAAACGCAAAAAATGTTACACCAGTTTGTGTTTCTAACGTGTCTTCTAATAAAATGTACTAGCTGCGACCATGATAAACATCAACGGCAGATAATTCCATGACAGAGTTAGACCATCTCACTCGGTGACACCTGTATCAATTGCTTTTCTCATTCAAATTATTTAAAAAATGACTATCATTACACTATAAATTTGAGCTGAAAAATAAATAAATTCAATTTATGGAGCGTAATTTTGAAATAGATGGTATTAGAGGATGGGCTGCTCTTCTCGTTTTAACATTTCACTTTTTTAAGGAAACGTTTACCGGTCTTTTTCCAGAATTACATCATCCAGGATTTGGTATTCTATTCGATGGCCGTTTGATGGTGTTTTTATTTTTCATATTATCCGGAGATGCACTATCAAACTCATTTTTCACAAATGATTCATCTATCAAAATGCATCGCATTGTGATCGCCCGCTACTTTCGATTAACATTTCCGATTTTGATCACTTGTTTTCTCGCATATATTTGTGTGAAATTCGGTCTAACATATAACCATCAGGCATCTGTAATAGTACATAGCGAGCATTGGCTAGGTTCCTTTTTGAATTTCCCCGTGTCGTTTATGGGGTTTTTGCGATTTTCATTGGAGGAGGTTTATATGAATCACAATGGAACTAGTTCATACAATCCTTTTTTATGGACCATGTCTATCGAAATACTCGGTTCGATAATCATCTTTCTTAATTGCTTCGTCCTTGAGAAAATTAGAAAACAATATTGGCTATGGATTCTGATCTTACAGACATTTTTCTTTTTCTACTTTGGGGAAGTGCTTTCATTGTTCTTTTGTGGAATGCTACTTGGATATATTCGAAGTCAGGGTTTTTTTAAGCGCATTGGCAACTTGAAATATAATAATCTCTTTCTTTTATTTTTTGTTGTATTGGTGTTCATAATAATGCCGTTTTATCAGGATAACATTTTTTGGAAATATGAAACGATAACATTTCATATATTTTACCCTACTTCATTTCTTTTTGGTTATGCTGGTCTGATTATCTTCCTTATTTATTGTAGTAATAGTTTAAAAAAAATATTTTCCACCCGGATTTCTATCCTATTAGGAGAAATATCATTCCCCATTTATATTTTACAATTCAATGTCCTAATTACACTTACGAGCTGGATGATAATCAAATTCAATGAGCAACAGATTTTAAACGGATGGATGTATCTGATTATACCAATAACTTCAATGGTTTGCACAATCTTTTTAGCTTTGGTTTTCAAAGTTGTTGAAAAGAAGGTTCTGTCTAAAATCAATCAATTTATTAAAAACAAATTGCTAATTCATTCAAATTGACGAATGGCTGTCAATTATAAAGTTCTATTTGATGGATCACGGTCGTTGATTATCGCTGCAGTGTTGACGTCTTTTGCGATCTTCAGAAAATGGCTTGTAACTTTCTTTACGTAAGTTAGTTTTAAAAAGTCGAAGAAGTCAAAAAATGATTCAATTGTAATTTAACTTTCGCAAAATATGCCCGAAAACCTTTATGGGAATTATGATGATTTTGATTCAAGCGCTATTTCTATATGAGTTGAGGCAATTCAAAAAATTGGAAAAGAAGTAGGTAGTATGTTTAAAAAGGGAAGTATATTTAAGAAAGGAAATTAGGCTTTACTTTTTGGAAATTCTGAAATAAACAAGCTATAAAAAAACGCAAAAAATGTTACTCCAGTTTGTGTTTCTAAGGTGTCTTCTAATAAAAATGTACTAGCTGCGACCATGATAAACATCAATGGCAGATAATTACATTTTTTCCAATGATATTTTAGATAGTTCCATAACATTAAAATAAAAAAGAAGATTCCCAAAACTCCAAAGCTAATCCAACTAGTTAGATAAGAATTGTGTGCGCGTAATCTGTTTTTAGTTATTAATTCTGAATTGTCAACTGAGTATTGTTTGTTAAATGCATATTGAACATCGCCAGTTCCAACTCCAATTAACCAGTTTTGTTTAATTATTTTTATTCCTGTTTTCCAATATTCTAATCTTTGTAACAAAGAATGCCCGTTAGGATTTCCAGAATGATAATATTGAAACTTTATTCCTTCAAGCCTAGCATATAAGCCACTTTTTGTTTCTTTTATAGTAGCAATTCCGTTTTCAATATTAGTAATATCCTTTTCACTTAATTTTTGAAAACCAATAGAGTCTTTTCTAAGGTTGAGTGAAGCCATATATCTTAATAATGTATAAGAAATTACTTGTCCTTTTGTATCCAAACTATCATATGGAATATCGGATATTTTTTTCCATTCAGTTCTCAATTCTTTTTCACAAACAAATAATAGGGGCGGCTTCCCATCAATATAAGTTGAGAAGTCCGAATTGTGAATATATGGATTTCCTTGAGCAGTGTATTTAGGTAGAATTTGTGTGTTAGTGACCTGTTTTTCTTGATTTAAAGGGATGAATAATAATAGGGGGCTAAATATTACTGCGGAAGATAGTAATATTGTGATTAGCCCTAACTTTCTAGATTTCTTATATGCTAAATAGACAACGCAAGTTAACAGAACGACAACTAAAGCCAAAACTCCTGAAATTATTTGACTGAAATAGGTATAATAAATTAACCAAATTAAAAATGGTAAAAGCAACCACTTTTTTGTTGATTTCAGTGACATTAAGTAATGTGTGATTATACCTGCACCAATTGCAATTAATATGGCATAACGAATATGTGATCCAAAAAGAGATAAAGAACGAATATCATCGTGAATTTTCGTGACAAACCAATTTTGATAGGATGCAAAATTAAGTATTGACGTTACAAAAAGAGTAGTTAAAAAAAGGCCTAACAAAATGTTTAGTTGTTTTGTTGATTGAATTGGCTTAAAAGTTAAAACCATTGGAACTACAATAAGGGGAAGTTTTGCCCTTAAATCGTTGACTGCATATGCAAAATCACTCGTCCAGATAAGTGCTAAGACATGTAAAAACCAATATATAGCAATGAGAAGAAATAATCGGTTGGATTTAGCACGAACATGGTAGTCCTTAAAATTTGCTTCTAAAAGAATGTTGGCAAACAGAAAAATTGTACCAATTGACAATGGGATTTTACTAAAAGGTAAACCCACAGCCAACAAGCTTAATCCAAATAAATGGAAATAATCATGGAAATTTTTACCGAAGAATCGGTTGAGCATAAGTAGTTTTTGTTTTGGGTATTTTCAGAACGCCTATTTCCCCAAAATAGTATTATATAAGGCATTATTTTTTAATAATTCTATCGCTTTAGAAATATTCTTATCAGTTCTAAAAGAATCTATCGCTCTCCCTTTTTGGTAGTAGTATCTTGAAACTATCTCATTCTCAAGCATTATTTTGATTTCTTCCTTGAATTTTTCTAAATCTCGCTCTTTTGACGGAACAACTTTAGCTAATAATGCATCATATTCCGCCTTGGATTCATCATAGTACCCTTCTTCTTCAGCTGTTTCCTTCATTTTTTTCAACATCTCTTCAGAAGCAGTTGAGTATGTGAATTCTTCTTTTAAGACATACGCTTTGAAGTCAGTATATTCTTGATCCGTCAATGTAAATATTCCAGCAGCGGGAATAGATGGGTGAGTAGAATGATACTTTGTAGCAAAATTGAAAAGTAAATTACTCGAATAAATAGTTGCTGTCAATCTACTAAAATCGTCCAAAATCACTTCAACGTCTGGTTCAATTCCTCTCCCGTCAATTACATCACGTCCATTTTGCGTTTTAAAAATTTTGATTAATGAATCTGGAATTTCTTTGGCCTTTACCCCGTCTTCTTTTTCATAATATTCTAATCGTTGTACACATCTACCAGACGGAGTATAATATTTTGCAATCGTTAATTTTACTTTTGATCCATATTTTAAATCGTACGTTCTTTGAACAAGTCCTTTTCCATAAGAAGTTGTCCCAATAATGATCCCTCTATCTAAATCTTGAATGCTTCCAGCAACAATTTCGCTTGCTGAAGCCGAACCTTCATCCATTAATATTGTCAATGGAATGTTTAAATCTAAAGGTGACTCCATAGTTTTGTAAGTCCTGTTTTCTTCCGCAACTCTTCCTTTAGTAGTAACCACGATTTCGTCCTTTTTCACAAATAAGTTAACGATTTTTACAGCTTCGATTAATAAACCACCACCATTTCCTCGCAAATCAAGAACGATTGCTTTCATTCCTTTACTCTGGAGATCTATAAATGCTGTTTTAACATCTGAACAAGCTGTTTGTGTGAAACTATTCAGTTTAATGTATCCAACCGACTCATTCAACATTCCTGAATATGGAACATCAGGCAATTTTATTTCATCTCTGGTTACGGATATATTTTTCTTTCCAACACTTTCTCTTTCAATTTCAATTTCAATGGTTGTTCCTTTTGGTCCTTTTAATGCACTTGATACATCGTCGGAAGGGATATTAACCATTGTTTTACCGTCAATTGAAATTATTTTATCTCCTGCCATTAATCCTGATTTTTCTGCAGGGTTTCCTTCATATGGTTCAGCGATAAAAGTGAATTCACCAATTTTTCTAATTAATGCACCGATTCCCCCATATTGTCCAGTTGTCATCAAACGGTAATCTTCAATATTTGATTCATGGTAATAAACGGTGTAAGGATCTAATTCCTTCAGCATTGCATCAATACCAACTTTAGATAATTTACCAGTTTGTGCCTCATCAACGTAATACATTTCTAGGTGCTGATATATTTGATCCATCAGCTCCATATTTTTTATCACTTCAAATCCATTGGACTGACAGTTTGCTCCAAAAAGCAAGAAAAATGTAAATCCGATTGATAAAATTGCCTTGTTGGTTGTGTTAATTAGATATTTCATGGGATATTTCTTTGATAAGCTGTGTAAATAATAAAGTTGTCTTTTTGTAAAGAACGTCATACGAAATTTCTTCGCGGGCAGTATAAATCATAAATAGTGCCACTTGTTTTTTGTTTTCTAATAAAAACGGTTCTAAAATTAATTTATTCTTCCGAACTGATTCACGCATTAATCGTTTTATTCTATTTCGATCATGTGCTTTCTTAAAGTTTCTCTTAGGTGCGGATACGGTTATTTGAAATGAGGCCTCACTTGTCAATGGAAGTATCGAATAATGCACAAGAAATGGGTAAGCTTTAACACTTTTTTTAGCATCAAAAACAGATTGTATTACTTTTTGACTGCAAAGTTTATAAGCTTTACCGAAATTTTCGTTCATGTTGCAAATATATCAATACAGATGGCTAAACAGAAGAGGATTTAATATTAAAATGCGTAATGATAAGAATTGTTTATTTTAATTATCTGTAGTTTTGAATGATGAAATCAAAAAGTGTCGGAATTGTAGGTACTGGTCCTGCTGCTTTAATGGCTGGCACTGTTTTACTTGAGAATGGAATCAAGGTTGTTTTTTTTGATCAAAAAAAAGCTGTTGCAAGAAAGTTTTTGGTAGCTGGAAATGGGGGTTTTAATTTAACCAACGATGAAGATCTCAACTTGTTTGTAAGCCGTTATAACTGCGAGATTACTAAGAATGCTGTTCGCTCCTTTGATAACAATGATTTTAGAAAGTTCTTGTTAAAAATTGGAATCGAAACCTTTGTTGGTAGTTCTGGAAAAATTTTTCCATTGAAAGGAGTTAAACCGATTCAAGTTTTAAAATCTTGGCAGAACTATTTAGTAAACCTTGGAGGAGAATTTAAAATGGAATATGTTCTAAAGGACTTTAATGAAAAGGAGCTAATTTTTGATTTAAAGGGAGAAATTTATTCTGAATCGTTTGATTACTGTGTTTTTGCTCTTGGAGGAAAATCATGGTCTATTACTGGTTCAGACGGTAAATGGTTAGATATTTTTATCGAAAAAGGGATACATTGTAATAAGTTTGAATCCAGTAATAGTGGTTTTGAATTACAGGAACATGAAGAATTAAAAAAATATGCTGGTAATACCATCAAAAATTGTAAAGTATTTAATGAGAAAGAAGAAAAATTTGGAGAGCTCGTTATTACAGATTATGGAATTGAAGGCGCTCCAATCTATGCGATGAATTCAAATTTTAGAGCTGAAGAAGATGTTTTTATTGATTTTAAACCTTCAATGACTGCGGAATTAATAGAAGGTAAATTGCAAAAAGCTAAAAAACAGAGCGAGGGATTAAAAGAGTTGAAATTGTCTAAAGTGGTCGTTGGTTGGTTAAAACTATCTTTGAGTAAAGAAGATTATCTGAATAATCACATTCTCTCAATGCAGATTAAAAACTTTAAATTGAACATTTCTAAGTTAAGGCCTATAAATGAGGTAATTTCTACAATTGGAGGAATTGATCGAAATGGAATAAATGAATCTTTTCAATTAGAAAAATTCCCTAGAATGTTTTGTATTGGAGAAATGCTGGATTGGGATGCGCCAACTGGAGGTTACTTAATACAAGCATGTGTTTCTCAAGGGTATTTAGCTGCAAACGCAATAATTTCTCACTCTTGATCTATTCGAGGTAAATTAATTAGCTCCTTAACGATAAAAGAGGTTGGAAACATTTGAACAAATGAATCTTTGATTTTTTCAGCCTCTAATAAGCTTCGAAAATCACCAACCTTTAAAACATAATTGGGAGAATTAAACAAGATGTATGTGTCAATTTTTGGATAGGACGCAATAAATTTAGCCCTTGACTCATCTACTGCTTTTCTGTCTGAATCAAAAAATAATTGAACCCTATAACCTGGAATTTGTGGTGAAGTTGCAGGCGGGATCACAAGCCCTTGCTTTTTGACAAGTCCGTCAATTCTTGCGTCTCTTATTATTTCAACTTCTCCCTTTTGGCTTAAAGCCTGAAATGTTAAAAAAAGGAATCCGATGAGCGCAATAAAATTTTTCATAAAATTGATTTTTGTTTGACAAAGGTAATGAAGTTAGTCATGCAATAGATAGGCCATAAAAAAAATCACTGATTTGAAATGTTAAAAAATGTCATAATGGAGTACAAATCAATGAATACCATTTATTGCTTATTTAGAATGAATTTAAATTAAGCTTTATCGTGTTTATTTTGTCATAAAACTGTCATAGAATAGTGCGATTCTTCTAAATTTGCTTCCGTCAAACAGTGTTTTTTTGATAGTAGACTTATAGTTTTTTACATGAAAATATCTAATAGTCAGATGTTTATATACTTAAGAAATTGGTGTTTCAGCGCTTTAACCTTTGTGTTTTTAGCGGGAACATTCACAGCTCAAGCTCAAGGTGATGCACTTTTCAAAGCGAAATGTGCCAGCTGCCACCAACCACATAAAAATGGTACAGGGCCTAAATTATTTAAAGTCCGCCAAAAATGGGCCGATGAAGGAGCCAAAGATGGCTCTATTTACCAATGGGTAAATAATTGGCAAAATGCGGCGGCTACAGATCCTTATGCTAAGAAAGTCTCGACATGGGCTCCTTCGGCAATGCAGGCTTTCCCTGAATTGAAAAAGGAAGATGTTGATGCAATTTTGGATTGGGTTGACGCTCAACCTGAACCAGGGGCTGCAGGTGCAGATGGTGCTGCGGGCGCTGCTGGAGATGCAACAACTGATTCTCTTGCAACTGAAGAAGAATCTTCAATGGGATGGGTTTGGCTATTGATGGGAGTTATTTTCTTCATTATTATTATTGCTGTTGGAGGTGTACGTCGTCAATTGAAATTTGCTGCTGCAGATGATGCGGGCGAAGAAGTTAATGAAGGATTAACATATTCTGAAGAGTTTAGAACTTGGGCATGGAAATATAGATTATATGTTGGTTTAGCAACTCTTGTTATTGTAATGAGTGCAATCGTAACATTATTCTTAAGAGGTTATGCTATTGGTGTTGTTGAAGAATATCAACCTTCACAACCTATTGCCTTCCCACATGCTATTCATACAGGAACAAATGGTATTGATTGTAAATATTGCCATAATTCTGTCACAACTTCAAAATCTGCTGGTTTGCCAACAGTGAATGTATGTATGAATTGTCACAAACAAGTCAACGGTCGTACTCCAGAGCAACAAGAACAAATTGCTAAGGTTTATAAAGCGGCAGGATGGGATCCAGCTGGAGCAGGAAAATATACAGGAAAATCTTCTCCAATTGTTTGGAACAAAGTTCACGTTTTACCTGATCACGTTTATTTCAATCACTCACAACACGTAGTTGTTGGAGGAATTGATTGTAAGCAATGTCATGGTGATATGACAAAAATGAGCGAAACTGCTAAAGTTCAACCTGTTTCTGAATTAAATAAAATTGAAGGAAATATTGTATTAACTAGACCAACTTTAACAATGGGTTGGTGTATCGAATGTCACGGTGAGAAAGAAATTTCAACTGGAGCAATTGATACTAGAAATGATGGTTACTATAATGAAATTCACAAACGTTTGTTGAACAACGACAAAACTTTATATGGTAATTACTTGAAAGATGGTAAAGTAACCGTAAGTGAGTTAGGTGGTTGGGAATGTGCAAAATGTCACTATTAATTAACGAATAGAAGAAGTCCAAATAAGCATATGGGAATGACAAGAAAATATTGGAAAGGTCTTGAAGAATTAAGAGAGACTCCAGAATTCCTTAAATCGAAAGAACAGGAATTCCCGACTCAAATGTCAGTTGAAGAATTCTTAGGAGATGAGAATTTAAAAGAAACATCGACGGCTCGTCGTGATTTCTTGAAATTTTTAGGGTTTAGTGTTGCTGCCGCTACAGTTGCAGCATGTGAGGCGCCTGTTACGAAAGCTATTCCTTATGTGAATAAGCCAGAAGATGTAACTCCTGGAATGCCAACTTGGTATGCATCAACTTATTATGATGGTGTATCTTATGCAAGCATCCTTGTAAAAACACGTGAAGGCCGACCTATTTATATCAAAGGAAATAAAGATTTCGGAATCACTTATGGTAGTTCTAATGCTCAAATTATAGCATCAGTTTTAGGGTTGTACGATTCTGCAAGATTGCAAAATCCAACCTTGAAAGGTGAATCTGATTCTTGGTCTCATATTGATGGCTCTATCAAAACTTCTTTGAAAGGAGCAAAAAAGATTGTTTTAGTTTCAAATACAGTAATTAGTCCTTCATTAAGAATGGCGATTGGAGAATTAGGAGCGTCTTTAGGTGCTGTTGAAAATCCAGATAAGTTTGAACATATCCAATATGATGCTGTGTCTTATGCAGGAATGCGTTTAGCGAATGAAGCAACATTTGGTGTAAATGTTATTCCTTCACATGACTTCTCGAAAGCAAAAACAATTGTTAGTATTGGTGCTGATTTTTTAAGTACTTGGTTGATGCCTACGCAATTTGCAACTCAATACGGTATGAGAAGAAATCCTGCAGGCGAATGGATGTCAAAACATTTTCAGTTTGAAACTGTAATGTCTGTTTCTGGATCAAATGCAGATTATAGAGGAATGATCAAGCCTTCTGAACAAGCGAATGTTTTGTCATATATCTTAAAAGGTTTTGGAGTTGCTTCAGGTGTTTCATCTGAATTATCCAAAGATGTCATTGCAATTGCTGATGAAGCAATAAAATCATTAAAAGCTACAAAAGGAGAATCAATTGTTGTTTGTGGATCAAATAATAAGGCTGTTCAAATCCTTACAAATAAATTAAACAATGTACTTGGGGCTTATTCAACTACATTGGACTTAAATAACTCAATTAATTTGTTCAAATCTGAGGATGCGAAAATGAACAAATTTGTGAGTAATGTTATTGCTGGAAAAGGTCCAGATGCTGTTATTTTCTTAGGAGTGAATCCTGTTTATACCTTAGAAAATGGAAAGCAATTTGGTGAAGCTTTAGGTAAAATTGGAACAACGGTTTCTCTTGCGTCTCATTCTGATGAAACAGCTACATTATGTAAGTTCAACTGTCCAGATCATCATGCTTTGGAAAGTTGGAATGATTATAATCCGACTGCGGCACATTATTCTTTAGGACAACCTACTATTCGCCCATTATTCAACACGGCTTCTGCTTTAGAATCAATGTTAGTTTGGGCAGGTAAAGTGAATCGTGGCGGTAAAGATTCGAAAGTTTCTTATGATTATATCATGAAAACATGGGAAACATACGGATTCCCGAGTCAAACTAAATATTTAGATTTCCACACTTACTGGAATATGGCTATTCACAATAGTTGTGTGGATATGACTGTTCCTGCACCTGAGGTAGCTCTTACATTTAATGAAGCTGCATTAACTGGTCTTGCAGGTCAACTTCCTAAATCAACAGGTTTAGAAGTTGTAATGTATCAAAAAGCTGGAATTGGAATAGGTCTTCAAGCAAATAATCCTTGGTTACAAGAACTTCCAGATCCTTTAACTAAAGTTACTTGGGATAATTACATTACAATGAATCCAGTTGAAATGGAAGCTGCTGGATATGTTACATCTTATGACCAAGAACATGGTTTGAACCTTGCGAAAGTTAAAGTTGGTAATAATGAAGTTACTCTTCCTGTTTATCCATTACCTGGTCAAGCTAAGAATACTATTGGTATTGCTCTTGGTTACGGTCGAGGTGCGAATGGCGAAAATATTGGGAAAGCTGCATTTCAAACAAAAGAATATGGTGGAAATGTAACTTTAGACAATGGTAATTTAGCACCTATTGGTGCTAACGTATTCCCATTTGTTCAAAATGAAAATGGCACCAAGTCCTATGCAGCGTCTGCTACAATGACGAAAGTTGATGGTACTTATTTAATTGCAGCGACTCAAATTCATCATACTGTGATGGGTCGTCATTCAATTGTTCGAGAAACTACACTTGATATTTTTAAAAATCAAGATCGTGAAGCGTATAATCCACCTTATATGCTTTCTAAGCTTGACAAAGATGGGAATCACGTTAAAGCACCAATAGGTGAATTTGATTTATGGGATGCTCATCCTGTTGAAAAAATTGGTCACCGATGGGGTATGACTGTAGATCTTTCATCATGTATTGGTTGTGGATCTTGTCTAGTAGCTTGTCAATCTGAAAACAACGTTCCAGTTGTTGGTAAGGATGAAGTGCGTCGAGGAAGAGAAATGCATTGGTTACGTATTGACCGTTATTTCTCATCAGAAGAAGAGGCAGTTCCTGGTTTAAGAAAAGATAAGAAAACATTTAGTTACGATAAAGCAGAAATTGCAGCATTGAATCCAAAGGTTATTCATATGCCAATGATGTGTCACCACTGTAATCACGCACCTTGTGAAACAGTTTGTCCTGTCGCTGCAACAACACATAGTAATGAAGGATTAAACCAAATGGCATACAACAGATGTATTGGTACAAGATATTGTGCTAATAACTGTCCATATAAAGTACGTCGTTTCAACTGGTTTAACTACCCATCTTATAAGAAATTTACTGAAGTTAATCCTGCACAGGATGATTTAGGTAGAATGGTTTTGAATCCAGATGTTACTGTCCGTACACGTGGTGTAATGGAAAAATGTTCTTTCTGTGTTCAAAGAATTCAAGCAGGAAAATTAGTTGCTAAGAAAGAAAGTCGCCCTGTTGTTGACGGGGATTATACTACGGCTTGTTCTGACGCATGTCCAACAAACGCAATTATTGTTGGAGATTGGAATGATTTGAAATCTATGGTTAGATCAAGCTCAGACGATACACTAGCATATCAAGCGTTAGAAGAAATTGGTGTTAAGCCAAATGTTTGGTACAAAGTGAAGGTACGAAATGAGAAAAATGACTTATTGACTAAACTGCAAGTTGCAGAGAAGCATGAAGGTCATGAAAGTCATGAAGTGAAAAAGAATCATCATTAATTGAATTAAAGCTATATTAATGCATAAGGAATCAGCAATTAGAGAACCTCTGATATTAGGTCATAAGACCTATCACGACGTCACTGAAGACGTTTGCAGACCGATTGAAGACAAAGCACCAAAAATGTGGTATATCCTTTTTGGGATTGCACTTATTATTGGACTTTATGGAGTTGGTTGTATATTTTACCTACTCGGTACAGGTATCGGAGTTTGGGGTCTTAATAAAACTATTGGATGGGCTTGGGATATTACCAATTTCGTTTGGTGGGTAGGTATTGGTCACGCAGGAACGTTAATTTCTGCAGTATTACTACTTTTCCGTCAGAAATGGAGAATGGCGATTAACCGTTCTGCTGAAGCGATGACAATTTTCGCCGTATTTATGGCAGGTTTATTCCCTCTTATACATATGGGTCGTTTATGGGTTGGTTATTGGACACTTCCATTACCAAATCAGTTTGGATCATTATGGGTGAATTTCAACTCTCCTTTGCTTTGGGATGTTTTTGCAATCTCGACTTATTTATCTGTTTCATTGGTGTTCTGGTATATAGGTTTAATTCCTGATTTTGCGACAATACGTGATCGTGCTAAGAAACCGGTTTCTAAGAAAATGTACTCAATCTTATCTTTTGGTTGGTCTGGTAGAGCAAAACATTGGAATCGATTTGAATTAGTGTCTTTAGTGTTAGCTGGTTTAGCAACTCCACTCGTTTTCTCGGTTCACTCGATTGTATCATTTGACTTTGCTACTTCTATAGTGCCTGGATGGCATACTACTATTTTCCCACCATACTTCGTTGCGGGTGCTGTATTCTCGGGTTTTGCTATGGTACAAACACTGATGCTAGTTATGAGAAAGGCAATGGGATTAGAAGCATACATTCATACAAAACATGTTGAATACATGAACATCGTAATTATGGTAACAGGTTCAATCGTTGGTACGGCATATATTACTGAGTTATTTATTTCTTGGTATTCTGGGGTAGAATATGAAGCTTACGCATTCATCAATCGTGCAACAGGACCATATTGGTGGGCGTATTTTGCAATGATGACATGTAACGTAGTTTCACCTCAATTGATGTGGTTCCGTCCGTTAAGAAGAAGTTTAATCTTTACGTTTATTATTTCGATAGTTGTAAATATTGGAATGTGGTTCGAACGTTACGTAATTATTGTTACATCACTTCATAGAGATTATTTACCATCTGCTTGGAGTATGCATTACCCAAGTCATATTGATATTGGTGTGTATATCGGAACAATTGGTTTGTTCTTTGTTTTCTTCCTATTGTTTGCTAGATACTTCCCCGTATTAGCTTTAAATGAAGTAAAAACAATACTTAAATCATCTGGAGAATCTTATAAGAATGCTCCTGATACACACAGTCATAATGATGCAAATCATTCAACTCATTAAATTATAAGGACATGGCAGAGAGAGTAATATATGCAATGTACGACGATGACGATGTGCTAAAAGATGGCGCAAAGATGTTGGTTGCTAAAGGTGTAAAAATTTCAGAAGTATTTTCACCATTCCCAATACACGGAATAGATCCTATTATTGGAATTAAAAACACACGTTTAGGAATTGTAGCATTTCTTTTTGGAATTACGGGATTAATGCTTGCTACTATTGGAATGAGATTTTTCATGGTAACAGATTGGCCGATGAACATTGGAGGGAAGCCGAACTTTGCTTATTTGGATAATTTATTGGCATTTGTTCCTATAACATTTGAGTTTACTGTTCTTTGTGCAGCGCACGGTATGGCAATAACTTATATGTTAAGAAACAAAACATTACCTGGTATTCCAGCTCAAAATCCTGATCCACGTACAACTGATGATAAATTTGTCATGGAAATTCGTCTTTCAGAAAACACAAAATACAATTCTGATGAATTGGAAAAAATGTTGAGAGAAACTGGTTTAATAGAATTAGATCAAAAAGATATAAAATAGTTTGCTATGAAGTGTCAACATTAGTTGATACTCCTTCTGACAAAATTAAAGGAAGAGACAGATGAAAATTAAATTTAAGGTATTAGCAAGTATAGCATTAGTTGCAGTTTCAATTCTAACTTTAGGATCTTGTACTGCTGACGCTGATAGCCCAGGATTGGAGTACATGCCAGATATGTATCGTTCACCAGCTATAGAAGTATATGTTGATTACGGTGAAGTTAGAGGTACTGAGATTAAAGACATGAAAAACAGATTGTCTGCATTAGTCCCACCAATGGGAACAGTGCCATATTATGGAACTGATTCAGCTACGGTAAGTTTGATGTTGCCATATTTCAGAAAAGCTAACATCGCATTTAAACAAACGCACGGAATGTATGGTGCTGATTTAACAATGGTTGATGAATATGCTTTGGCAATTGCAGATAAGAATCCTTTGAGATTGAACGCAGAAAACTCTGAAGCTATGTTTAAGCAAGGAAAAGAGTTATACACTGCAATGTGCCAACATTGTCACGGTGAAAAAGGAGACGGTAACGGTCCTATGGTTGGTAGTGGTGCTTATGCAGGTGTACCAAATTATACTGAAAGAAGTGTAAAATCGGATGGTCAATTGTTTTATTCAATTTATTATGGATTGAATACAATGGGTGGACATGGTTCAATCTTGAATAAAAAGCAAATTTGGACTCTTGTTCATTATGTTAGAAGATTTCAAAATGCGGATTACGGAAAGTTTGATGCTACTGGTCTTGCCGTTGTATCTGCAGTTGCAGCCGATACATCAAAAGTTACAAAATAATAACCTGAATATTTTTAAAAGATGGAATTCTCAATATCTAAAAAGGCAAAAACTCTAACAATGACTCTTATGGGAGTTGGAGTTTTGTTTACAGCGATTGGTGTTTTTACAAGCATGAGTGATCATCATTTTACCACTCGTTTATTAGCGAATGGCTTGGTGAATAGCTTTTTCTTTTTTGCACTTGGACTAGGAGCATTATTTTTCTTAGCTCTTCAATATGCCACTGAAACAGGCTGGTATGCTTCTGTAAAAAGAATTATTGAAGCAGTTGCTGGATTCTTACCTTATGGAATGGGATTATTAGCTCTGACATTATTAGTAATTACAATTAATGATGGCGCACATATTTATGGGTGGATGGATCCAGAGGTTCTTAATCCTAAATCTCACCATTATGATGAAATTATTGATGGTAAATCTGCATACTTGAACAAAGGATTCTTTTGGATTAGAACGTTGGTTTATATGGGTACTTACTACATCTTCTTAAGAGGTTTTAGAATGAGATCACTTGCTGAAGACAAAATTGGAGGAACAGAAATACATTTTACAAATTATCGTAAAGGAGCTGTATTCTTAGTGTTTTTCGCAGTATTCAGTTCAACTTCAGCTTGGGATTGGTTAATGTCAATTGACGTTCATTGGTTTTCTACATTGTATGGTTGGTATACTTTTGCTGGGATGTGGTGTTCTGCAATGGTCGTTTTGGTTTTATTGACACTTTATTTAAAGAAACTAGGTTATTTGCCAAATGTTAACGATAGTCATATTCACGATCTAGGTAAATGGACGTTTGCTACTTCATTCTTATGGTCATACTTATGGTTCTCTCAATTTATGTTGATTTGGTATGCTAATATTGGTGAAGAAGTTACATATTACATGATGCGTATCGAAAACTTTAAAGCATTGTACTTTGGAATGTTCTTAATTAATTTTGCATTCCCTATGTTAATCTTGATGTCAAGAGATGCAAAAAGACATGCTGGAATCTTGACTTTTGTAGGTTTAATTATTTTAACTGGACATTGGTTAGATGTTTATATTTTAATATCAGCAGGGTCTTTAGGAGCTACAGCAAAAATTGGATTTTTAGAAATCGGTATGGCGTTATTAGTAGCAGGATTCTTTATTAGAATTATTTTGCACAATTTGACCAAAGCACCTTTAACACCAGTGAATCATCCATTTTTGGACGAAAGTATTCACCACGAAATATAAAAAAGTATTATTAAGATTTAGAATAAGATGGGAAGTAAATTAATAGCTTTAATCGTTATAGTTTTAGGAGTAATTGCAATTGCTCAGTTGGTTCGTGTATATGAACTTTCATCGAAACTTAGAAACCGTGGAGAACACGAAGTAAGTACTGGGGATAATAATCTGAATGCTAAATTGATGTTGGCATTTATGATATTTTTCTTTGGAGGGTTCATTTGGCTTATGTTGGAATACGGCTGGGCAGGTAGAGGTGATGCTGCTTCGGTTCATGGTCATGGGCTAGACTGGTTATTAAATGTAAATTACGTTATAATAATTGCGGTCTTTTTTCTAACTAATTTTTTATTGTTTTACTTTTCTTGGAAATATGTAAGAAAAGCGGGTGTTAAGGCATTCTATTTTTCTCATGATAACAAGTTAGAAATGATTTGGACCGTTGTTCCTGCATGTGTATTAGCTGTTATCATTATTTTAGGATTGAAGCAATGGAATGATGTAACAAGCAATGCAGTTAAGGATTCTATTCGTATTGAGTTGTTTTCAAAACAATTTGATTGGACTGCGCGTTATTCAGGAGCAGACAATCAATTAGGGAAATTTGATTACAAATTAACAACTGACAACAATGAATTAGCCTTATTGACGACAGAAACGATTGATAGTGCAATTTTCAATATGGAAAGTGGCGTTACTGGAATCAAAGCTTTAGCAAGTAAGTTGAATGATAAAAACATTATGTTAGTTCCTGAAGATCGAGAGAAAATGGAAAGTGATCTTTTTAGAAAACAAACGCTTGTGAGATTATTGTATCAAATGAAAGGACGTCATAACAAAAAGAATGACTCTGCTGCATGGGATGATATTATTCAAAAAGATACTTTATATCTATGTCTAAATAAAGAATATGAATTCAATTTCAGATCTAAAGATGTTATTCACTCAGCTTATTTCCCACATTTTAGAGCACAAATGAATACAGTTCCAGGTTTAACAACACGTCTTAAATTTATTCCGGATATTACTTCTGTTGATATGCGCAAAAAAATGAATAACGATAAGTTCAATTTTGTTTTGATGTGTAATAAGATTTGTGGAAATGCTCATTATAAAATGAAGATGATTATTGTCGTATTGCCTCCTTCAGAATACAAGACTTGGATGAAAGCAAAACAAAAACAAACATTTAAAGACATATATTTTGCGGCTGCAGCTGCAGCAACAGTTGCGCCAGTAGCAAATGGTGCAGACACATTGGCTGTAGTAGCTGAAAAAGTAGTTAAATAGAATTAATAATAATAAACAGAAATAGAATGGCGGCAGTAGCACACGGACATCACGATGCACACGGACACGATGATCACGGACACCACGAGGAAAGTTTCGTTTCAAAGTATATTTTTAGCCAAGATCATAAAATGATTGGTAAGCAGTTTTTAATGACTGCGGTATTTATGGGAATTGTTGCAATGTTGTTATCGGTATTGTTCCGTATACAATTGGCATGGCCTGGTGAAAGCAATGATTTTTTAAGTTTTTTCTTAGGTGAGAAATGGGCTCCAGGAGGAGTATTGAAAGAAGATATGTATTTGGGTTTAGTTACAATACATGGAACCATAATGGTTTTCTTTTTGTTAACTGGTGGACTATCAGGAACGTTCTCTAATATTCTTATTCCATTACAACTTGGAGCTAGAGATATGGCGTCAGGTTTCTTAAATATGTTGTCTTATTGGTTTTTCCTTGTATCATCTATACTTATGCTTTGTTCAATGTTTGTTGAAACGGGTCCCGCTATGGCAGGATGGACAATTTATCCTCCATTATCCGCGTTACCACAAGCAGTATCTGGATCAGGAATGGGTACAACTTTGTGGTTGTTCTCTATGACTATTTTTGTCGCTGGTTCTTTATTAGGTTCTTTGAATTATATTGTTACTGTATTTAACTTAAGAACAATCGGAATGAAAATGACAAGAATGCCGTTAACTATTTGGGCATTCTTCATAACAGCTATTCTTGGAGTATTGTCTTTCCCTGTTTTATTATCAGCTTGTTTGTTGTTAGTAATGGATAGATTGGCTGGAACAAGTTTCTACCTTTCTGATATTATAGTTGGAGGTGAAATGTTGACTAACCACGGCGGTTCTCCAATATTGTTCCAACATTTATTTTGGTTCTTAGGTCACCCTGAAGTTTATATTGTATTACTTCCAGCCTTAGGTCTTTCTTCTGAAATTATTTCTATTAATTCTCGTAAACCAATTTTTGGATACCGTGCAATGATTGGATCTATGCTAGCTATTGGTTTCTTATCCTTTATCGTATGGGCGCATCACATGTTTATTACGGGAATGAATCCATTCTTAGGCAGTGTCTTTGTTTTTACAACGTTGTTGATTGCTATTCCGTCTGCGGTTAAGGTTTTTAATTATATTACTACATTATGGAGAGGTTCTATTATTTTCACTCCTGCAATGATGTTTGCAATTGGTTTAGTTTCTACTTTCATTACAGGTGGAGTTACAGGAATTATCTTAGCTGACGCAGCATTGGATATATCTATACATGACACTATGTTTGTTGTTGCT
>VFKM01000022.1 GCA_009885545.1 Flavobacteriales bacterium | reverse complement strand
TGGTCGTGTTTTCTGTCATATTTTGAATAGTTGAATCTACAAAGGTGACAAAGATTAACTGCTGAAAGCTTGATTTTGCTGTTAAATATTGTTAACATTGCTTTGCACTTCACACACGAAAAAAACACCGATGGAACAAAGAACATGTAACGAATGTGGACAGAAATTAACTGGTCGTAGAGATCAGAAATTTTGCTCAGATTATTGTCGAAATTCATTCAATAATCGTCAGAATGAAGATGCAACAGCATATGTCCGTCGAATCAACAACATCTTACGAAAAAACCGTCGAATCTTAGCTGCATTAAATCCTAAAGGAAAAATTACGCTTGATGGAATAACACTTGCAGAAGAAGGGTTTAATTTTCATTATTTCACTAATATCTACAAGACTCAGAAAGGGTCACAGTATTATTTTTGTTATGATCAAGGATATATCAAGATGGATAATGATCAATACATGTTGGTGCAAAAACAGGATTACGTGAAGTAGTTTAATTTAACTAATAAAGTAAATTTTAAGTTAATTGGTTTTTTTAGGTGTTACCTTAGATTAAACTATAGCTGGCAATTGCAGTAGTTGACAATTAAATAAAAAATCCACAAACATATCGCTACATTTATGGATTTTAACTACTAACCACTATTATTAATTTTATAACAAATGATCTTTAATTTTGTTTTACAAATTGTATTTCTGCGTGTAATTTTATTTCATCACTTACTACAATATTTCCTGCTTCAGTAATTGCGCTCCATTTTAAACCAAATTCGCTTCTGTTAATTTTCCCTGAAATTGTTAAGCCAGCCTTTGTTTGGCCATATGGATCAACAACGATTCCGCCAAACTCAGCTAATAATGTAATTTTTTGCGCAACATCACGAACTGTTAAATCACCTGAGATCTCATAATGTTCGGCATCTTTTTTATTTACACTTGTGCTGTTGAACGTTAATGCTGGATATGCTTCAGCATTGAAAAAATCATCAGATTTTAAATGGGCGTCTCTATCTGCAACACCTGTGTTAATTGAGTCGATAGCAGCCGAAAACGCAAAACTTCCGTTAGAAAAATCATCTCCATCTGTATTAGCAGTTGCTGAAAACTGACCAAAAGATCCGTTAACATTTGTAATCATCATGTGTCTCACTTTGAACCCGATTTCGCTGTGCATTGTGTCAATGTTCCAATTTGTTTTCATATTGTTACTTTTTATCATTAATTGTATAGCACAAAATTACATTGAACTAATTTGTGAAAACGTTGATGTAGGTTAAGAGTTTTTAAAACAATAAATAATGTCGGTTTTTCAGCCTAATCTTTCAATAATTGTTTTTTCATCCTGCTCAATGATTCAGGAAGTATTCCTAAATAAGAAGCTATTTGATGTTGAGGAACTAATTGTTCAATTCCGGGATGTCGTTGAATTAATTCATGATAGCGTTCTGCCACGTTTGCGCTTACGGTTAAAAGAAAACGTTTTTGTAAAACAGTCAAATGCTTCTGAGTAATGATTCGAAATAATTTTTCTAATTGTGGAATTTGTTCTAGTAATTTCTCTTTTTTTATAGGATCTATAGTAAATACAATGCTATCCTCTAAGGCTTGAGCGTTCAACATCGAAAGTTCGCCAGAATTGAATGAAGCAATATCTCCAACCCACCAATCTTTGAATGCAAAGTAAAGAACATGTTCTAAACCCTTACTGTCATTATAAAAAACACGAAATGTACCCATTATTACAAAAGCTTCAATATTGCCAGCCTTATCCTGTGAAATTAAATAATCTTTTTTTTTAACATGCAAGATAGAATATGCCTCAGCAATAAGTTTGCTTTCTTCAAGCGAAAGAGAAATTCGTGAAGCGATATAATCTATTAATTGTTTTGAAAAATTAGTGTCAATCATCAGCTTAAAGTTAAGTAAAGAATTAATGAAATTGAATTTGAAATAAACAATCTATTGACAAATAGTGTTTAATTAATAAAAAGCAGATATGTATCAACTAAAACGCACTCAATTCGTAAAAACTGACTTAGCAACGTGCTGGGATTTTTTCTCTTCTCCAAATAATCTCAATAAAATTACTCCCAAAGAAATGGGTTTTGATGTTTTAACTGAAGGAGTAGAAAACATGTATGAAGGATTGATGATCGAATATAAGGTTCGTCCGTTATTGAACATTCCTCTAAGATGGATTACAGAAATTACGCATGTCAAGCATCAACACTATTTTGTGGATGAACAACGTAAAGGTCCATACAAAATATGGCACCATGAACATCATTTTAAAGAAGTTCAAGGCGGTGTCGAGATGACAGATATTGTGTCATACGAATTACCTTTTGGAATACTCGGTAAATTGGCCCATCCGTTACTTGTTAAGAAAAAACTTGATCAAATATTTGCCTACCGTTTTAAAATAGTAGACGAATTATTTGTTTAATAAAATTTCGTTCCTAAGAATTATTAAAGTGTTTTCACTAAGTCAAGCGCCTTTGTAATGTGACCTTCTGTATCAGTCAATGAGTTGTATATTCCACGAATTTCTCCTTTTAGGTCGATGATATATGTCACTCTACCTGAAATAAGTCCAAATAAACTTCTTGGAACACCAAACGTATTTCGAACTTCTTGTTTTGTATCAGCTAGTAAATTGAATGTTAGTCGATTTTTTGTCGCGAATTTGAGATGTGAGTTGACAGAATCTGAAGAAATCCCAAATACTTCACATCCTAAATCTTTGAATGTTTCATGGCTGTCACGAAAAGAACATGCTTCTTTGGTGCAACCTCCTGTATCATCTTTTGGGTAAAAATATATAACGAGTGTTTTTTGACCAATGAAATCATTTATGTTTAGGGTTTTTCCTTCTTGGTTTTCTAAACTGAAAATTGGGCAATTATCGCCTATTTGTAATGACATATTATGGATTTAGTGCTTGTTTAAAACGGGATAATACCCTTTCTCGGGCAAATTTATGGTCAATAATTGGAGCTGGATATTCAGAAGTGCCAAATTCAGGAACCCATTTTTTTACATATTCAAATTTTTTGTCGAATTTTTCTTGCTGACTCGTTGGATTAAAAACGCGAAAGTAAGGAGCTGCATCGCAACCACATCCTGCTGCCCATTGCCAACCTCCAACGTTACTTGCTAATTCATAGTCCAATAATTTTTCTGCAAAGTATGTTTCACCGAGTCTCCAATCTAACAACAAATGTTTTGTCAAAAAACTGGCTACAACCATTCGAACACGGTTATGCATGAAACCTGTTGAATTTAATTCTCTCATTCCAGCATCAACTAATGGATAGCCAGTTTTTCCTTCACACCATGCTTCGAAATGAGAATCATTGTGTTCCCATTCTATTCGGTCGTATTGTTTCTTGAATGAATCTTTCGCAGAATGAGGAAAGTGAAAAATGATCATTTGATAGAAATCACGCCAAATTAATTCATTTAAAAAGGTGGCGTTGTTTGCAATAGCTACCCTTACGAGTTCACGGATGCTAATCGTTCCAAAACGCAAGTGCATACTTAAGTGACTTGTTGCATCCAAGGATGGGTAATCTCTTTTTTCTGTATAAGATTGAATAAGTTGAACTGGAAAATTCTGTGACGGAAACGACATCTTTTTTATTGATTCAAAACCAAGATCTTTTAGAGTAATTAACTCAGTTGATTCAGTTTTAGATAGGTTACATTCGTATTTTTCAACTGGGTATTCAGATGTGAAATATGCGTTTAACTTTTCCTTCCATTTGCGGGAGTAGGGAGTAAATACGGTGTATGGTAAACCGTCTGCTTTCGTAATTTCATTCTTCTCAAAAATCACATGATCTTTGGTGCCGATGAATTCAACATTTAGATCGGAGAGCAACGAATTAATTTTGTTATCTCTTTCAAACGCATAAGGTTCATAATCTCTATTGCTGTAAATCGTTTCGACATTAAATTCTTTGACAATTTTAGGCAATAAGTTGATTGGGTCATCGAAATATACTTTTAAATCGGATCCAAGTTGTTGATATTGTTTTTTTAAATGCGCCACTTCTTGGTGAATAAACAATATGCGTTGATCATCCGTTTTTAATTTTGATAGAATTGTTTCGTCAAAAATGAAAATTGGTTGAACGAAGGAGCTGTTTTTTAACGCTTTATAGAGGCCTGCATTATCATTTAACCTTAGATCTCTACGGTGCCAGAAAATTGATTTCATTGACCGCTGTATTCTACTATGTTATTTTCCGTTTCCCAAAGGCGAATCATTAAGTTGTATTTGCTATCAATTTTCGGTCTTAGTATATTCCAAGCTACCAATGCGATATTTTCTGCTGAGGTTTTCAAATCGGTAAACTCTTCACAATCCAAGTTCAAATTTCTATGGTCAAAACGTTCTGTTACACATTCTTGAACCAAATCTTTTAGTTTTTTCAAATCGTAAACAAAACCTGTTTCTTGATTTATTTCTCCTTCTATCCACGTTTCCATAACATAGTTGTGCCCATGATAATTGGGGTTACTACATTTCCCAAAAACTTCTAAATTTTTTTCATCACTCCATTCAGGATTGAACAAACGATGGGCAGCGTTAAATGTTAATCTTCTACAAACTTTCATTTTCTAAGTATAATTTGATTTTTTCGAAATGTTCGAGAATTATTAGTTTGAACCAAATGGTAAAGTCGTTAGAATTCTCACTAATTTCCTTTTTTAATTGATCTATATTTAACCATTGAAAATCAATTGCCTCTTCTTGGTTAAGAATTGGGGCCTCATTTGAATACCCAATTATTACATGGTCTAATTCGTACTCTATTAAATTGTTGTCAAGTTCGGCTTTATAAATGAAATGGAAAAGTTCCTTTAATTCACAGTCAAATCCCATCTCTTCTTGCAATCTGCGATGTGCTGCAGTTAAATTAGATTCACCTGGCATAGGATGACTGCAACATGTATTTGTCCAGAGTCCTTCTGAATGATATTTTCCAAAGGCACGTCGTTGAAGTAATAATTCTTGCTTATCATTGAATATTAATACAGAAAAAGCGCGGTGCAGTAAGCCTTTTTGATGGGCTTCTAATTTCTCCATTTGGGCTATTTCATTGTCTTTTTTGTCAACTAAACTTACGAGTATTTCTTCTGTTAGATTCAATTATAAAAGATTTAAATTAAGTCTTAAATATGAGGTAACAAATAAACGATATTTTTTTATTCATTAAGCCATTGAGTAATTATAATCTGGTAATAAATCCATCAATTTTTTTCGAGCAATGAATATACGACTTTTAACTGTTCCTATTGGAATTTCTAATTCTGTTGCTATTTCTTTGTATTTGAATCCATTAAAATGCATTTCAAAAGGTTCTTTGTATTCTTCACTCAACTTGGCAATTTGTTTATTAACTTCTTTTTCTAAAATCAAATTAATTGGAGTATTAGAAGAATCTGCACTATTCAACATATAAAGATCTTTTGATTGATCAAAAATTGTTCTTGATTTCACCTTACGTCTATATTGATTTATGAATATATTTCTCATTATCGTAAAAACCCATGCTTTAAAATTAGTTTGGGGTGCATAATAATTTTTATACGTGATAGCTTTTAACATTGTTTCTTGAGTCAAATCTTTCGCGTCGTCTTTATTTTTTGTAAAACTAAGAGCGAAAGATTTCAAGTTATCTTCCATTCCAATTAGCGCTTCGTTAAATTCAATTGTTGACATAACTTTCTGTTTAATGTTTGTTGGCCAAAGTTAAACAAAAAATGTTTAACAAAACAAAAAAAAAGTTAAACAAAATAAAAAAACTTAATTTTATTTTAAATCTAATCAAGCAATTCTCTCAAAATAAGTACCGTGACATCATCAGTTTGCTCATAATTTCCCTTCCAAACTTTGAATTCTGATTGAATAATTAATTCTTGTTCAGATAAAGGCAATCTGACATTTGACTCGAACAATTCGAGCATTCTTCTAAATGAGTATTTTTTATCCTTTTCTCCACCAAATTGATCTTGGAAACCGTCAGAGATCAGAAACAAACAAGTATTCGGTTTAAATTTAATATAATGTGTTG
This sequence comes from Flavobacteriales bacterium, assembly GCA_009885545.1. GTDB lineage: Bacteria > Bacteroidota > Bacteroidia > Flavobacteriales_D > Crocinitomicaceae > M0103. Next base: position 6,650 of record VFKM01000022.1, on the reverse strand, counting down.
TGTATCCTTTAAAATCAGGAATCATAGTATCTCCAATGTGTTTAGTATCACCCTTTAGCATAGTAAATAAATTGGATTCAAAAAGTAAAAATCGAGATCCGGCACATGCATAAGAAAGTTCATTCGTTTTATGATTAAAAACACAAAGTGTAATTTCCATTCCGTCTGTCATATTGCCATCTTCAGACTCTCGAGGTAAAGCCTGTACTAATTTTTCATCTAATTGATTAAGTATTGATCCAGGATTGAAATTCCGTTGTTCTAAAACAATGTTGTTTAACAAATTAATACCCAATAATGTCATAAACGATCCAGGAACTCCATGTCCAGTGCAATCAGCGAGTGCAACAAACGTTAAGTCATTTATTCGTTCAAGCCAATAAAAATCACCAGATACGATATCTTTTGGTTTGTAGAAAATACAAGATTCTTGAAAAGATAAATTAAAATTTTCACGTTTTGGAAGAAGATTAGCCTGAATTTTTTGAGCATATTTAATACTTGAAGTAATATCGTCTCGTTGCTGTTTAATTATTTCTTGCTGTTCTCTTTTTAAAGTAATATCTCTGGCTAAAGCCAAAAATCCAGTTATTATTTTTTTCTCTCCCGGCTTGTATAAGGTTGTAACATGTTGTCCAACCCAAAAAACTGAACCGTTTTTAGTATTAAATGGAAATTCTAAATATGAAGTTTCTTTTCGCTGTTCAAAGTGTGATTTATAAAAAGATTCAACTTCTTCCTTCTTTTCTTCAGAAACAAAATCTAAAGAATTTTTACCCATTAATTCTTCTTCTAGATACTCTAGTTTTTCAAAACATCTGTTATTCAAAAAGTTAAAATTTCCATCTACATCACATTGATAGATTAAGTCTTCCGCATTTTGCACGAGTAATTCGTATGACGTTTCAATCTCTAGGCGATCCGTTACATCTTGACCTATTATTACTTTTACATTTTCAGTAAAAATTTTACAAGACCATTCCATCCAACTAATTTCTTTGTGTCCAGATAGCATAGGTACAAGGTATTTTTTACCGTTCTCAAAATCATTTGTTAAATCAACTTTTCTATAACTTCCTTCGTTAGGAACGAAATTATTAAGATAGGAAATATGTTGTCCCAATAATTCTGTATTAGACATTGGAATTGTTTTGGAAATGTTTTCACTGACATACGTCATTTTTCCTTCCGAATTAAACGCGATTGTAGGCATATCACCTTTGTTTATTACCCCGGAAATGAATAATAATTTTTCAAGCGAATCGTTTCTGAGGTAGGTAGCAATAATTACAAAAAACGAAGAAAAGAAAACGGCAATTAAAAAAAATATTTTGTTGTAAACAGTAATGTCCAGAATTAATGAAATGAATATATTAACAATGATGAAAAAGAGGGTGTATATAATTACAAACTTTATTTTTTCAAAAATGTAAGGTGCCAAAGAATTTATTAAGACAATTGCTATGATATGAAAAGGATGAAGTTGAGAGACGTAAACATCACTTAAGTTGTGTGATAATGTTATGATAAATCCAAAAATTAAAATGTACTGATATAAATATGTTCGATTATTTTTTTTGGCTGTTAACGAAGTAAAAAATAAAGAGAGCATAATAAAACTGCTGATAAGTGTTAGGCTTAAGCTGCTTTCTATGGACGAATCAATTAAAGGACAAAGAATATGGGTGGATAAATCTGCTATAAACCCAAAAAATATAATGTTTGGTGTAATGGTAATAGTTAAACTGGCTTCTTTTATGTCAAAAACATTTCCCGTACTAAAGGATCTGTTTCTATTTATCAGATAGATATTTAATGCTACCAAAACTAAAAGAAGAAAGAATACGAACCATCTAGATTTCCATATAGGTATTTGTATAGAAATTGGGTATTCTCCAATTTCACTAAATGTTATCCGGTCGTAGGTAGCTTTTACTTCAAGTGAGTAATCCCCGTTGGAGAGATCATTTATGAAAATTTCTTTTTCAGAATTGAAATCCGTCCATTCAGAATTTTGGCCTTTCAGTCTATATGAATATTCAATGTTTTTAAGTTTTGGATTGATGACAAGAAAATTAAAATGAAAGGAATTGTTTCTTTTGGCGGACAATAAACTTCCTATTAATTGGATTTGAGGTTTGCTTGGGGTAGAAATATTCCTTAAAACGGCCGTGTTAATTTGAAATAATCCTTCAATTGTTCCAACAAAAATATTATTGTCATCTTGAAATTGTGAACGCATATGAGTTTCATAACCCAGGAAACCTGTACTACCTTGAAACCATCTATAATTCAAAACAACACCAAATTCGTTGATATTAATAATATTAATCCCTTTGTTTGTCCCAATAATTAAATTTCCAAATTGATCGGAGTTCAAAGTGTAAAATAGGGTAGAAGGAAACAATTCCTTTTTATCAAGGACAACATGCTCACCGTTAAGTAGGAAACCTATTAACCCTTTTTCACCTGTAAACCAAATGTTTCCAAACACGTCTTTGATGGAATTCCCAAAATAGGACCCCAAACTTTTAGGTGTTTTTATACGGCTAAATTTATTCTTTCCTTTGTCAAGAACAACTAAACCGTTGTTTGTTCCAAAATAAATGAATTGACCATTTTCAGTTACTTGTGAAGAATAAATATGAGAATAGATTTTTTGATTAAACTCAATTTCCTGTTCAATATAACCGTTTGATAAAGCGAATTTTTTTAATCCTTCGCCAGCCACCCCAACCCAAATGAATTTGTTATCAATAAATAATAGTGTGATTTTTTTATTCTTTATTCCTTGAAAAAAATTGTTGTTTAACTCTTTTGATTTTGTATCGTAAATTTTTATTCCATTAGCCGTGCCTAGAAATAGTAAATTCTCATTTTGAACAACACAATTTGTCCTGAAATCAAATTCTTTAAAACGAGAATCTGATTCATTCAAATTGGCAATATTTGTCTTCTCCTCCATTGTGCTTATAACTACGTCACCACCGGTAGATTTGAAAATATTACTGATGTATGAAGAGTTATAAACTGGATTTAAAACTACTTTTGTGAATGGCTCTAATGATATTTTATATAAGCCTTTATGAGTTGACGTTACCCAATAATCTCCGTTTCTATCTATGATAAGGTCTTTGCATAATTCTAATTGATGTTCGTAATTATGCGCAATTTTAGAAAACCCTTTTAACGATGAGCGATATATTTCATTTGCATCTGTAATAAATGCGTATGATTTACTTTTTCTATTCCCATAAAAACTAATAACTTCTTGACCTTGTTTTAGAGGTGAAACAAACGTATTAAGATCTAACTTGAAAAGTTCATCTTGTTCAGATAATATGACTTGCAATTCCTTTGACACCTTGCTGTCATAAAACAAAATAGCGTTATTTTGAATAACTCCAAATTTTATAAATTTTGTTGTTGACGTGGGTAAATTCAACCAATTCGTTAAAGAAGTTAATTTTAATGTTGTTGTTGAAAAATGGAAGTTCCCTTTGGAACTTAAAATTATACACCCTTTTTTTAAGTTAAGAATCGAATGAATTTGCACTCTCTCCCATAAGGTTTTAAATGACTGTATTTGAATTAATTTAGAACCTTTGACTCGAAAAATCCCTTTAGATGCAATAATTAGAATGGTCGATTCAGATTTGATTACTTTCAGAAAATCACCTGTGATCTGGCTCGATTTTACAACTTGTTTGTAAGATTTATTGGCGTATCGATAAAGACCTTTGTATTGTGATGTAAACAGTAACCCTTCTTTATCTTCAATAACAGAGGAAACATGATGGTTATTTTCAAAATAGGAAGTATTATTTTCATTAAAATTATAACCATCGAAGGATAATAAACCTGCCCCATCTGTACCAAGCCAAATAGTACCATCTTGACTTTGAGTAACACTTAATATACTTCCTATAGAAAGACCATCCTTGTGACTGAAATTTTTAAAAGTGTATAGCTGGGCAATCGAATAATTGCAGAGAAATAGTAATAAAAATAAATGAAAAATATACTTCAATTTTTAATTTAATTTGAGCAAAGCCAAAATAACTAAAATAATTGATTTTATAGACGTTATAGCAATATTATTAGAGAGCGATGACTTTAATTCCAGATTTCACTTTATGTGCTAATTCTTTAACTTCATCCATTGATTTTCCTGCGATTGTAACATGTCCCATTTTCCTGAATGGTTTAGTAAATGCTTTGCCATAAATATGAGGGTGGACTCCCGGATATGCTATAAACTTTTCTAATCCTTCATAAAAGACAGGTCCTTCAACCCCCTTTTCCCCTAATAAATTAATCATTGCTCCAGCTTGAATGATTTCAGTCGAGCCTAATGGTAAATTTAGAACTGATCTCAAATGTTGTTCAAATTGAGATGTAATATTACATTCGATTGTGTGATGGCCACTATTGTGCGGGCGTGGAGCAATTTCGTTAACCAATAATTCGCCTTCTTTCGTTAGAAATAATTCAACTGCTAGAATTCCAACCATTCCTAATTTTTCAATTACGTCCTTGGCTAGTATAGTTGCTTTTTGCTCTATTTCGGTTGAGATATCGGCAGGTGCAAAAAGAAATTCAACCAAATTCGCTTCTTCACTAAACTCACATTCAACAGCAGGATATGTTTTGATTTCTCCCTGTTCGTTTCGTGCAACAATGATTGATAATTCTTTCGTAAAGGGAATTAATGTCTCTAATACAGAAGGACCTTTAAGTGCTTTATTAAAATCACTTTCTGTTCGAATAATTTGCACACCTTTGCCGTCATAACCACCAGTTGTTAACTTTTGAATAAATGGAAGCAAATCAGAATGGTTATTCATTTCTGATGAAGATTCAATCAAACAAAAATTTGCTGTAGGAATATTATTGTCAATATAAAATTGTTTTTGTGTCCCTTTATCCTTAATAATTTTTAAAACACTTGGCTGAGGAAACACTTTCTTTCCCATTTTTTCAAGAACTTCAAGCGCTTCTATATTAACGTTTTCAATCTCAACAGTCAAAACATCCTTGTCTAAACCAAATTGGTATAATGCATCATAATCAGTTATAGAGCCGAGAGTGAAAGAATGGGCAATATCTTTACAAGGAGCATTAATATCTGAATCTAAAACATGTACATGTACATTGAAATTAATTGCTTCTTGAATAAACATTCGGCCTAATTGACCTCCACCAACCATCCCTAATCGGGAAGCACTTCCATACCAGAATTTTTGCATGACACAAAGATAGCAGGGTTTTTTTGAGTGGTTGATAAGTTTTAGCATAAAAATTCAAGTAAATTTTTTAATTAAATAGTACATTTGCAGTTCAAAAACCGCGCATAGGTGATTCAATTAAACGATAAGGCATTCGATGTATTTATTCAGGAAGAGGAAATTTTGAAAGAAATTTCTGACTTGGCTAATAGAATAAATACAGATTACAAGGGGCAAGAAGTAACTTTTATTGCAATTTTGAATGGTGCTTTTATGTTTGCTGCAGATTTATTAAAATCAATTAACCTCTCATGTGAAATCTCTTTTGTAAAAGTGAGTTCCTATCAAGGTACTACTTCAACAGGTAGAGTTGATGAACTAATAGGTTTGAATAGGTCATTAGAAAACAAGCATGTTATTATTCTTGAAGACATTGTAGATACGGGAATTACAATCGACAAGATTATTACATTATTAGCATCAGAAAATTTAAAATCAGTCAAGGTTTGTACACTTTTATACAAACCATCAGCATTTTTAGGAAAAAAAGCACCAGATTATGTAGGCTTTTCAATTCCAAACGCATTTGTCGTAGGATACGGGTTAGATTACGATGAAAAAGGAAGAAATTTACGTGAAATATATCAATTAAAGGAGGATTAACCTCATTCAAAAAGTATGTTGAATATTGTTTTATTTGGACCTCCAGGAGCAGGTAAAGGAACTCAGTCAGAGAGATTGATTGAAAAATATGGACTCATTCATCTTTCTACAGGAGATGTTTTTCGAGCAAATATTAAAGGCGAAACTGAATTAGGCACTTTGGCTAAGAGTTTTATGGACAAAGGTCAATTGGTACCAGATGAAGTAACGATAAATATGTTACGCTCAGAAGTTTTAAATCATCCAGAAGCTAAAGGATTTATTTTTGATGGATTTCCAAGAACGAACGCACAAGCAGAGGCATTGGATTTATTTTTAAAATCTATTGACACAAAAATTAGTGTAATGTTGGCGCTTGAAGTAGAAGAAGTAGAATTAAGGGAACGATTGAAAAAACGTGCTGAAGTGAGTGGGAGAGTTGATGATGCTAATCCTGAAGTTATTCAGAACAGAATCAATGTATACAACAATGAGACTGCACCAGTAAAGACCTTCTATCAAAACCAAGGAAAATTTGTTGCTGTAAATGGTATTGGTTCTATTGACGAGATTACTCAACGCTTATTTGAAGAAATAAATAAGTTATAATACTATAAATTCAATTTATAGAAATGCCATTCTGATAACAGGATGGCATTTTTTAGTTTATTGATTGAATAATCCTAACTTTGTAAAAAAATCCTTTATGGCTTCTGATAATTTTGTTGATTACGTAAAAATTCACTGTACTTCTGGAAATGGGGGGGCAGGTTCGACGCA
>VFKM01000100.1 GCA_009885545.1 Flavobacteriales bacterium | reverse complement strand
TTGTTCGCTATTTTTTTTCTTTGTTGCCATTTTAATCAATTGAGAAATAATCGGAAGATTGGTAGACACCAGTTTCCATCTTCATGATTTGCATTAATATATCATTTGCGAGGCTGCTTGCTCCGAATCTAAACCATTCATTTGTCAACCAGGCATTCCCAAGAATCTCTTTTACCATAACAAGATTGTGCAAGGCTAACTTAGAAGTTGAAATACCTCCAGCAGGTTTCATTCCGATCATTATTCCTGTTTTGTCGTAATAATCCTTTATCGCCATCAGCATTGTATAAGTAACTTGCATTGTTGCTGCAGGTTGAATTTTCCCAGTTGATGTCTTTATAAAATCTGCTCCAGCATAAATTGCAATATCACTTGCCTTTCGTACATTGTCTAAGGTTGTTAATTCTCCAGTTTCAAGAATGACTTTTAGTCGTGCTTTACCACAGGTTTCCTTAATTTTTGCGATTTCATCATACACAAAATTGTATTCTCCGGAAAGAAATTTTCCTCTGGAAATTACCATATCAATTTCATCGGCTCCCTCGTCCAAAGCAAATTGTGTGTCACGAACTTTAATATCTATCGGAGCTTGTCCACTTGGAAATGCAGTTGATACTGATGCAACTTTAACCGATGTTCCTTTGACCTCATTTTTTGCTATACGAACCATACTTGGATAAACGCAAACTGCTGCGACAGTTGGTAAATTAGGGTGAACATCGTGAAGATGAAGTGCTTTGTAACACATTTGTTTCACTTTTCCAGGAGTATCTTTTCCTTCCAATGTAGTAAGGTCAATCATATTCAAGGCAATTTTCAGACCTTGTAATTTTGATTCATTTTTTATACTTCTAGTTTGAAATCTTGCGACACGTTCTTCAACACCAACCTTGTCAATGCTGGGTGAAAAAATAGTATCTAGATGACTAATTTCCTTTTTTGTTTGTTTACTTTTCATTAAGGTATATTTCCAAGGAACTCAAATGTACTGTTTCAGAATGAAAGAAAATAAAAAAGCCTCGATTAAAATAAATCGAGGCTTGTATTATTAATATTCAATTATAATTGACCATCTGAATGATACACTCCATTCTTAAAGACTTTTACTTTAAGAAGAATTCCATCTCGATCATATTCATATACCTTACCATCTGATAATTGACCATTTTTAAAGTTTCCATCTTGCCAAATTTCATCATTTGAGTTGTAAACTTTATTATAACCGTTTGGTGCAAATTTCACTCCTTTAGTTCTTGGTGTTGCAATTTTAGGCGCAACCTCTTTTGAAGCACTAGGATTATCTACTTTCACTGCTGGACTAACCATTTCCTTCTGTTCACTCTTTTCTACAGATCCGTCTGCACCATATACCAATGTTTCCTTTATATCTCCATTTTCATAGTATCTCGTAGCTTTTCCTACTGTTTTACCATCCTGAGCAGAATATTCGAATTCAACTTGACCATTTGGGTAAAAATACTTTACTGTCCCTTGTTCATTCCCTGTTGAATTATATTTTGCCTCATATTTTAATTTCCCATTTTCATGGAATCTTTTTAAAGAATCTTGATATAAATTACGTTCAAAAGTTCCTTGTTCCATAACTTTTCCGTTAGGGTACAACTTCATGTAAACGCCTTGTGGTCTATTATTTACATATTCTCCTCTTAACTTTGGGGTAACACCATCATTATGATACTTTATCCAAACACCTTCTTTTCTATCATCTTTATATGGTCCTTCCTCAATTTTTCCTTCAGCAGGAAAACCTTCAGCAGGTCTGTCTTTCCCAAAATAAATCCATTTACCTTGTTTTTTTCCGTCTGAGGATTTCTGATTAAGCTTTTCATCCTGACTAAACTCAGCACGAGCTATAGGAATCATTAAGAATCCTATGAAAATTAAGCTAAGAAATAATTTTCCGATCATAATCTTTATTTTTAGTAGAAGTGTGTCTTTACAATGCAATATAGAAAATAAGTTTTATAAGATATCCCTTTTTCTTTTTTTTTCGTCAGAACAAAAATATCTAACGACTAAATAACCAAAAAATCACATTAATTTAATAGTAGTTTTACATCAACATGTTCAATCATTGTTTTCACGACTTTAACTGTATTATAATTCTCTTTCCAACCCCAGTCTTTTCTAGCATTTGAATCGTCAATAGACATAGGCCAACTATCTGCTATTGCTTGTCTAAAATCTGGATTATAGGATATTTCAAAAGAAGGAATAATCTTTTTTATTTCTTCAGAAAGTTCTTTAGGCGTAAAACTGCAACCAGACAAATTATAGGACGAGCGAATTTTTATATTTTCCTTTTGGGCTTCCATTAATTCAATAGTTCCGCGAATTGCATCCTCCATAAACATCATTGGCAAAGCCGTATCTTCTTTCAAAAAGCAGCAAAATGGTTTGTTCAGTTTTGCTTGATAAAAAATATCCACCGCGTAATCTGTTGTGCCACCTCCTGGTAAACTAGTATACGAAATCAACCCAGGATATCTGATACTTCTGACATCAACATCAAATTTATTGAAGTAATATTCACACCATCGTTCACCTGCTTGTTTAGAAATTCCATAAACCGTCGAAGGTTCCATTACTGTATATTGCGGTGTGTTTTCTCTAGGTGTGGTGGGTCCAAAAACTGCAATTGAACTAGGCCAAAATATTTTATCGATGTGTTTTTCTTTTGCTAAGTCAAGTATTGTAAATAACCCTTCCATATTCAGTTTCCAAGCAAAATCTGGGTTTTTTTCAGCAGTTGCAGATAATAATGCTGCTAATAAATAAACAACTTTTATTTCGTTTTCAATAATGAACTCCCTAACCATTTCTCTATTAAGAATGTCCATTTTTTGATATGGGCCATTTTCTAATACGGCAGGGCATTCATCTTTTAAATCAGCAGCAATAACGTTATCATTTCCGTGCTTTTTCCTTAATTCAAGAACAAGCTCTGTTCCTATTTGTCCGCATGCCCCAATAATGATTGTTTTTGCCATAGTTATGATGTTTTATAAAAACAAAGTTAAAAATAGCTTTAGTTGAACAACCAATTTTCATTAAAATAAATCGCCAATTCAAAAATCCTGATAATTGTCATATTTTTGTTTCTTAAACAAACCTATTTTTGCTATCTTATCAAATTTATATGTGGATAGAATTAACCATTTTATTGAAATTCATGATCAAACGAAATCCCGAATTATTTTAAGGTTTTTGAGATTCATTTTTTAAAATTTAAATTAAACTATTATGCCATTTTATCATAAATTAGGGGCTATCCCTCATAAACGACATACTGTATTTAGACAACCGAATGGTAAGTTATACCACGAACAATTATTTGGAACCGTTGGCTTCGACGGAATGTCAGCATTGATGTATCATTTGAATCCGCCTACAATAGTTAAGGATTTTAAAGGTCAAAAGAATATTGCGCCAGAAATTGCCTCCGATACAAATCTCACAATGCGAAGTTTGATGGGATACAAAGTTGAACCAAAAGATGACTATTTAGAGAGTCGTGTTCCTATGTTGGTCAATTCCGATTGTTACATTGAGTTAGCTGCTCCGAAAAAATCAATGACAGAGTATTTTTACAAAAATGCCGATGCAGATGAAATAATTTTCATTCATAAAGGTGAAGGAAAACTTAGAACTCAATTGGGTAATATTGATTTCAGCTATGGTGATTATCTTGTCGTTCCAAGGGGAATAATCTATCAATTCCAATTCAACAGTGAGGACAATAGACTTTTCATCGTGCAATCATTCAGTCCTGTTTATACCCCAAAACGCTATAGAAATTGGTTTGGACAACTTTTAGAACATTCGCCTTATTGCGAGAGAGACATTCGTCCTCCACATGAATTAGAAACTCACTCTGAATTAGGCGATTTCTTAGTACGCATTAAAAAACAGGATGTTTTATACGATTACATTTATGGAACTCATCCTTTTGACATTGCAGGTTGGGACGGTTTTAATTATCCTTACGCATTTTCAATTCATAATTTCGAACCGATAACAGGTCGAGTTCATCAACCACCTCCAGTGCATCAAACTTTTGAAACCTCAGGTTTTGTAGTTTGTTCCTTTGTGCCGCGAATGTATGACTACCATCCCGACGCAATTCCTGCTCCGTATAATCATAGCAACATTGATTCTGACGAAGTTTTGTATTATGTAGATGGTGATTTTATGAGTAGAAATAACATTGAGCATGGTCAAATCACCTTGCATCCTGCAGGATTGGTACATGGTCCACATCCAGGTGCTTATGAAAGAAGTATTGGAAAGAAAGAAACTCAGGAATTGGCAGTAATGGTTGATACTTTCAAACCATTGAAAATGACTAAAGCTGCATTAGGAATTGAATTCCAAGACTACTATAAAAGTTGGTTAGAAAACGGACATTAATTTCGGTTGAACAAAAAAAGTAATAATTTTAAAGACGTGCTATGTGAAAATTAGCATTAATAAAGAAAAATATGAGCAAAGAAGTAAAAAGCGTAGATTACGGATTAGAAAAAATATTTGAAGGCGCACAAGATTTCCTTCCACTATTAGGTACAGATTATGTTGAATTTTATGTTGGTAATGCAAAACAAGCCGCACATTTTTATAAGACAGCATTTGGGTTTCAATCACATGCTTATGCTGGATTAGAAACAGGAATGAAAGACCGCGTTTCTTATGTTTTGAAACAAGATAAAATTCGATTGGTTTTAACAACAGCATTAAATAGCTCTTCTCCGATTGGAGACCATGTGAAAAAACATGGTGACGGTGTAAAAGTGGTTGCGTTATGGGTTGAAGATGCGAAAAAATCGTGGGAAGAAACAACAAAACGTGGTGCAAAATCATATCAAGAACCGACAACAACTAGTGATGAAAATGGCGAAGTTGTAACAGCGGGAATCTATACCTATGGTGAAACAGTTCATATGTTTGTTGAACGCAAAAATTATAAGGGACAATTTTTACCTGGATTTGTAAAATGGGAATCAGATTACAACCCAACAGCTATTGGTTTAAAGTATATTGACCATATGGTTGGAAACGTTGGATGGGGAGAAATGAATACGTGGGTAAAATGGTATGAAGACGTAATGGGCTTTGTTAATTTCTTGTCATTCGATGATAAGCAAATCCACACTGAATACTCTGCTTTGATGTCGAAGGTTATGTCAAATGGAAATGGGCGTATTAAATTTCCAATTAATGAACCAGCCAAAGGTAAAAAGCGATCTCAAATTGAAGAATATTTAGATTTCTATGAAGGCTCAGGAGTGCAACATATTGCTATAGCAACGGATGATGTCATTGAAACTGTAAAACAACTTAGAGCGCGTGGAATAGAATTTTTATCTGCACCACCTCAAGCATACTATGATGAAATTCCAGCGCGTCTTGGGGTTCATATGGATATGATGAAAGAAGATTTAAAAGTCTTACAGAGTCTTGCAATTATGGTTGACGCTGATGAAGAAGGATATTTATTACAAATATTCACTAAACCAGTTGAAGATCGACCAACACTCTTTTTTGAAATTATTCAAAGAATGGGAGCAAAAGGATTTGGTGCTGGAAACTTTAAAGCTCTTTTTGAATCTATTGAACGAGAACAAGCAAAAAGAGGTACTCTTTAATACTAAATTTCAAAGTAATAATAGCACGGTGAATTGATCATCGTGCTTTTTTTATGACTACAAATCTACAATTCACCGAAAAATAGCTACATTTCACCTATTCGTTGTTTCTGCCGCAAGATTTTGAATCTATGTTTGACAAAAAAAACGATATGAAAAAGTGTAAAAAAAATTTAGTAATGGACGAAAATTGGGAAAAGAATCAACGAAATTCTAAAATGTTGGGCGGATTATTAGTTATAACTGCAGGGACTCTTATTTTATTAAGTAGGTCTGGTGTATCAATACCTTCGTACTTACTGTCATGGGAGATGATTTTAATCGCGATTGGAATGGTTATGTTGATTAAACATAATTTCAAAAAAACATCTGCTTATATTTTAATCCTAATAGGTTCATTGTCAATCTTAAATGATTGGTATCCAAAAATAATTGACATGGATTACATTTGGCCAGTTGTTATTATAGCGGTCGGTATTTCAATGATTTTAAAGAACACTTCTTTATTTGGAAAAAAAAAATGTGTGGTAGAACCTGTTGAATTCAAAGATATTCCATCAGATGATTTCACAAATTCTTCAGCTTTTTTCAGTGGAATAACTAAAAGAGTTGTTACTAAAAATTTTAAAGGCGCACATGTAACAAGTGTTTTTGGCGGAAACGAAATCAATCTCGCTCAAGCAGATTTTACGGGAGAAGCGGTTATTGATATTACATGTGTTTTTGGAGGAGTTACTTTAATTGTTCCTTCAAACTGGAAAATAAAATCTGATTTAACTTCTGTTTTTGGAGGAATTGAAGATGAGAGACCAAGTACATTGAACGATTCAAATACGGATGAAAAATTACTTATTTTAAAAGGTAGTTGTGTCTTTGGTGGAATTGAAATTCATAGTTATAATTAATGTTTAGAATCATAAAAAAACTCTTAGGCGAAAACAGATTTGCATTAATTGCATTTCTGTTTTCGTTGTTGGACATAGGTTATTATTTTTTATTGATTTCCTTAAATATTGAACAAAAACAGGCATTATATGAATCTGTAACGAGTCTTGTTTTGATTTCATTTTTCTCTTTTATTTTACAAAGAATTCACACATATTACCATTCGAGGTCAGCTATAAACGTCGTTCATATTAGTATTATTTTCATTTTTAGTTTACTGAGCACGCTGTTTCTCCAAAAATATGGGAGTTGGATAGGCACAGATACTCCCGTCTATTTAACATTTTTGAATAGTTCATTTTATATACGCTGGGTTATATTATTTTTAATTTTCTTAACTGTGGTAAATCAATTGTGGATTGACAAACATTTAACTGAACAAACTAATGCTTTCAATAGATTAATAGAAAAAGAGCGTCAATTGGCTAAATCCGAGATAACCAATTTACACCAACAATTCCAACCTCATTTTCTTTTTAATAGTCTAAACTCAATTAGTGCATTAATTAAATCTCAACCAGACGATGCACGAAATATGATTCACAATTTATCAGATTATTTACGATTAACGATACAAAAGAGCCAGGATGATTTCATTACAATCAAAGACGAATTGGATTATTTGAATTTATATCTTTCGATAGAAAAAATAAGATTTGGACACAGACTTTCGATTGAAATAGACGTTGAAGACGATTGTAAAGAAATGCTGTTACCTTCACTGCTACTTCAGCCGATTGTTGAAAATGCAATCAAATATGGCTTGTACGGGAATATTGGAGATTTAATTATATCAATAAATATTACTAGTGACAATAACAGTTTACAGGTAATTGTAACTAATCCATATGACGAAAATACTGTTTCCTCTTCAAAAGGTACTGGCTATGGACTTGAATCAATTAACCGAAAATTATCGTTCTTGTACAGAAGAAATGACCTTTTAAAAATAATCAAATATCAAAATCAATTTTCAGCTCAACTTTTAATTCCACAAAAATGAAAAAGGTTTTAATTATAGATGATGAACCATTAGCTCGATTGATAATACGAGAATACTTAGAGGATTTCACTGAATTAGAAATTATTGGCGAATGTAATGATGGGTTTGAGGGTGCTAAAGCAATAGCTGCAGGTCAACCTGATTTAATTTTTTTAGATATTCAAATGCCAAAAATCAATGGCTTCGAAATGCTTGAAATAATCAATGAAAAACCAGCCGTAATTTTTACAACTGCATTTGACGAATATGCCTTAAAAGCATTTGATATGAATGCTCTAGATTATTTATTAAAACCATTTTCAAAAGAACGCTTTTCTCAAGCAATATCTAAATGGAAAGAAAATTCTGAAAGCTCGTCAAAATCATTTGATAATTTAGCTGAATTCAGTTTAAAACAACCTGATGAACAGTTGCGTATAGTAATTAAAGACGGCACTGAAATAAAAATTATTCCAACAAGTGAAATTGAATATTTTGAGGCTTATGATGATTATGTGAAAATTCATCATCAAAACAAGGCACATCTAAAAAAGAAGACAATGAATTACTTCGAACAAACATTGAATCCGAAACAATTTGTTCGAATACATCGCTCATTTATATTGAATATCAATGAATTAACAAAGATTGAATCTTTTGAGAAAAACAGTTATTTAGCCATTTTACGTTCAGGAAAGAGAATCCCAATTAGTAGAACGGCATACACCCCACTAAAAGAATCACTTGGCATTTAATTTTATGACCAATTTGTTTCTGTATCTTTGACAAAAATTAATACCATGGCAGAAGTAGGAATAATTATGGGTAGCATCTCGGATCTTCCGATTATGCAAGATGCAGCAGACATTTTAAAAGAATTTGGAATCTCTTATGAAATGAATATCGTTTCAGCTCATAGAACGCCTGAA
The DNA here is from genome assembly GCA_009885545.1 of Flavobacteriales bacterium. GTDB lineage: Bacteria > Bacteroidota > Bacteroidia > Flavobacteriales_D > Crocinitomicaceae > M0103. The sequence goes on along the minus strand of VFKM01000100.1, from coordinate 3,488 downwards.
TTAATGTTTGATTATGCTAAAAATGCTCATTCTAGAGGTTTGAAAGTTATAATTGCTGGTGCTGGTGGTGCCGCACATTTACCTGGAATGACTGCTTCTTTAACTCCCCTACCGGTTATTGGTGTTCCAGTTAAATCATCAAATTCCATTGACGGCTGGGACAGTATTCTGTCAATTCTGCAAATGCCGAATGGAATTCCCGTTGCAACGGTTGCATTAAATGCTGCTAAAAATGCTGGAATTCTGGCTGCTAAAATTATTGGCTCATCTAACCCTGAAGTATTAATCAAATTAATGGATTATATGGAAGAGATGAAAGCTAAAGTTTTAGAAAGTGCTGAAAAACTGAAATAATTATTCGTACAACAAATATTTTTGACGAATCTTTCTAAACTCTTGTAAACCCGGTTGCCAAGTAGCTCTAATTTCTTTTGCAGTCCAGCCTGCATATATTTGTTCTCTCAATTTAGAAGTCCCTGCTAATCTGTTAAAGAACCCCATTTGATCAATATATAGAATTGAATCTCCTAATAATTCTTTTGCTTGTATCAAGTAATTTAAATTTATCTCATACTTGCGTTTGGAAATACTTGTGTGTAAATCTTTTCCATTACATAATTTATTTTCATATAATGGACTTTTTGCACCAATTGAAGAAACCGGTGTGAAACTAAAATCATCCTTTGGGAATCGTGGGTGTCCAAACATTTCAAATGGTCGTTCAGTTCCACGACCTACACTGACAGTTGTCGCTTCAAACAAACACAAACTTGGATATAGAGCAATTGCAGCTTCAGATCTTAAATTTGGTGATGGAGCTACTGGAATAACATATTTCGTTTTGTGCGTATAATTTCGACAAGGTATAACCCATAATTTACATTCTAGGCTATCTCTCAACCATCTTTGTCCATTAATCATCATACTATATTCTCCAATTGTCATCCCATAAACTATTGGAACAGGATGCATTCCTACAAATGATCGTTGAGCAGGTTCTCTAACAGGTCCGTCAATGTAATGTCCATTTGGATTGGGCCTGTCTAAAACGACTAATTGCTTCCCATTTTCAGCACAAGCCTCCATTACATAATGCAAAGTTGAAATGTAAGTGTAAAAACGAACTCCTACATCTTGAATATCATAAATTACGATATCAATATCTGAGAGTTGACTTGGTGTAGGTTTTTTGTTTTGCCCATACAATGAAATCAATGGTAAACCTGTTTTATCGTCTATTGTACTGTTTACCTTTTCTCCTGCATCAGCCTGTCCTCTAAATCCATGTTCAGGTGCAAAAACTTTAATTACTTTCAGATTAAGTGCAAGTAAAGTGTCGACTAAATGAACATTCCCTACCATTGATGTTTGATTGCTTACAACGGCAATATTTTTGTTTTGCAACGAATCAATAAACAAATGAAGTCTATCAATTCCTAATATTGGTTGATGAACAGAATTTGTAACAATACTTTCTTCTTTGATGAATTCTTCAGTATCGACAAGGCTTTCCTCGATAATTTGTGTTTGATTAGTTCCAATATCTCTTTTGTTCTTTATACCACATGATGCTATCAAAACCAACAAAATACTTTTCAGGCCCAAAAGCTTTATGTACTTTAGTACTTCAAAAAAGAGAATATTGTCATTCGAGTATTTCATATCAAAAAAGGTACTAAAAAACGAGGTACAAGGTAAGAAAGTTTCTAGACCAATTGTACGTATATCTATTATAAGTATTGCACTAGCAGTTGTTGTTAACTTAATTACTATAGCCGTAGTTACTGGTTTCCAACACGAAGTCAGAGAAAAAGTCTCTGGATTCGGATCTCATATTTTTATTATGAGTTCTGGTGAAAACAGTATCTACGAAAGTGAACCCATTCTCAAAAATCAAGCCTTTTTCTCGACTTTAAAAAAGGATGGAGAACTAGAAAATATTCAATATGTTGCATATAAACCAGTACTTTTTCAGTCCAATAAAAAAAATCGGCAGTTTAAATTGCAATCAGGAGATGATACTTCATACGTCCAACAAGAAATTCAAGGTGCCATTTTAAAAGGAATAGATAATAATTATGACCTTTCCTTTTTCAAACAACATATAAAATTCGGACGTCTTCCAAAATTTTCAAAAGACACTTATAGCAATGAAATTATTGTTTCAAAGCGGATTGCGCGAGATCTCAATCTTGAAATTGGTGAAGAAATAAAAGCTTTTTTTGTTAAAAATCAGCCCGTCAAACGAATATTTAAGCTAGTTGGAATCTATGAAACAGGCTTAGAAGAATTCGATAAAAAAATGACAATCGGAGATATTCGTATTGTTCAAGAACTAAACGATTGGGGAATAAAAGCTTCAATAATAATAGCAGATACTTTATCAAATGGCGAATTAATTGTTAAAGCAGATGTTATTGGTGGGAACGGTAATTACAGATTTGATTGGGGAAAAGGTTATGAGCAATATTCTGGCTTTACCATTTGCCCTATTAAAGATACAGTGATACGACTTATTGTATCGGATTATTGGATGAAAATAAGCGGTGAAAATGAACAAACAAGTATTCCTGATACAGCGTATTTAAAGATAAAAATTAAAGGAACTGGATATAGTGCTTGTGATTTCAAGACTAACAACGATAAGGAGTTAATTCGTGATTATTTAAATGATGACGGTACAAAGTATTCAATAACTGCATCAAACAAAACCTTGATGTTTGAACAATTCATCGGAAAAGGAAGTAGCTCAAATTACGTTAGTGGATTTGAAATTTCAGTTAAAAACTGGAATAGACTACCTGAAACAGTCAATCGATTAAAAAAACAATTAGAACTTATCCCAACAAAAAACAATGAATCATTAAGTGTTAAAAGTATAATTGATACTCAAAGTGATATATTCGTTTGGCTTGAATTTTTAGATTTAAATGTTGTTATCATTCTTACTTTAATGATTCTCATTGGAATTATTAATATGGGTTCCGCACTTTTGGTTTTAATTTTGGTTAGAACGAATTTCATTGGTATTATGAAAGCCATGGGTGCGTCAAACTGGAGTATTCGTAAAATATTTTTAATTCAAGCAGCATTTCTAATTATGAAAGGAATGTTTTACGGAAATTTAATTGGTTTATCATTATGCTTTCTGCAACACTTTTTTGGATTGATATCTCTTAATCCAGAAGTTTATTACTTGAGTAAAGTACCTGTAGAATTATCTTTCATATCATGGAGTATTCTTAATATAGTTACACTTATAGTTTGTTTAAGTGCTTTGATTATCCCAAGTGTAGTCATTACGCGAATAAGTCCTACAAAAGCTATTAGATTCAATTAAAACTCTTTCTATATTTTATCAATTCGAAAATTTTTATCGTTAAACAAAAAAGCCATCCGTCAGTTGACAGATGGCTTTTTTTAATCCTTTGTTTTATCTTATTGTGTTTTCAATTCTATGAATTGATAATCGTGGTATTTTGCTGTGT
>VFKM01000136.1 GCA_009885545.1 Flavobacteriales bacterium | reverse complement strand
GCAATGTGATCGGTATCTGCTGAATAATCAGAAATTTTAGTATGAATACCCAATGATTGAAAGAATGTTTCCGTTTTCACAATTGCTTGTTCGGCAATTTCTTGATTACCACCTTCTATATTCCAAACACGTTTTCCATATTGCACCAATTTCTCCTTTTTGTTTTCAAACTGATTTTCATACAAACGAGGTGCAATGATTGCCAACGTGCGCGCATGATCAATTCCAAAAATAGCAGTTAATTCATGTCCAATCATATGGGTTGTCCAATCTGTTGGAACGCCGCAACGAAGATTTCCATTTAACGCATGTGTGGCACACAACATTAAATTGGACGCCAAATTATAATTATTTGGGTGTTCAATTACTTCGGAACCTATTTCAATCAATGTCTGAAGAATCGCTTCTGCTTGTCGCTCCTGCAAATGATTTGCTGTTGGGAACGTTAAATATTGCTCCAACGTGTGCATGAACGCATCAGTGATTCCATTTGCAATTTGCCTTTTAGGCAAAGACGCAACCACAGTTGGATCGCAAACAGAAAACTTTGGAAAGAATAAGGGTCCTCCCATTGTTAATTTTTCTTTCAGCTCATCACGACTTATCACAGCCCCAGAATTTGCTTCTGAACCTGTTGCTGGTAATGTCAAGTATGTCCCAAAAGGTAAAGCTTGTGTAAAAATTTTCCCTTCTTTTCGCTGCAACACTTCGTAAGTATCTCCTTCATAATAAAAAGCGCCGGTCATGAATTTCACGCCATCAATCACTGAACCTCCCCCAACTGCAAGTATGAAATCAACATCTTTTTCTCGAGCCAATTCAACTCCTTTCATTAAGGTTGTGAACTGGGGATTCGCTTCAATTCCTCCAAACTCTATCACTTCGAATTCACTCAAATGTGTCAGAATTTTATTAAGAATCCCCGTTGTTTTGATACTTCCTCCGCCATAGGCTAAAAGGATTCTTTTCTTTGCAGAAAATTCTGTGATTAATTGAGGAATACGTTCCAATTGGTCTTTTCCAAAAACGATTCTTGTCGGGTTGATAACTTCAAAATTTAGCATATCACGAAGTTATTGAAAATTGCTTTGATTGATGCTTATAAAGCCAAGTGAATGTTATTTATTTTTAGTATTTTCGCTTCCCTTAAAAAGGAGAGGTGGCAGAGTGGTTGAACGCGCACGCCTGGAAAGCGTGTTTACGGAAACGTAACGGGGGTTCGAATCCCCCTCTCTCCGCAAATTCATTTCAATATACCGAATGACATGCAACAACAAATCAAGCTCGCTTGAATTTGTTGTGGAATAAAATGAGGCAATACTTGAGGAACGAAAGGATTGTATTGAAATGAAGTTGTTCAAGGTTCCTCGTTTTGGGGATCATGGAAATAATCCCCCTTTCTCCGCAAAATAGAAAAACTTTGAGTTCAATTAATAAATGTTAGCTTTGATATAAACCAAATTCACTATGGACAGCAAAAGGCTAAAACAAGTAACATCGCAATTAAAAAAGTCATTTGATAATTGGGACTTCATTAAGGCAATTAATGCAAGTAAAGATGAAACTCAAACCCGTGATAATCTTATTCATCCATTTTTAAATATTCTTAACTATCAAAAAATAGACGATTATACACATGAGTTTTATGCAGACATGGCAGACAAAAAAAATAGACGTGTTGACATTGCAATAACTCTTGGAAAAAAGGATCCAATTATGTTGGTTGAATGTAAAAGTTGTACATCCAAATTAACCGATAATCATTTCAGACAATTAAATGAATATTGCCTTTATACACCATCTGCGAAAATCGGAATTGTTACAAATGGAATAATCTATAACTTCTATACAATTAATGCAAAATTAAAACAAGGGCTAAATACTAAACCATTCTTTAGTTTCGATCTTTTAAATTATGAAACATCAGATTTAGAAGTTTTGGCATTGTTTAATCATCAAAACATTGAAATAAAAAGAATATTAGAAGAAGCTGAAGAAATCTATTTTTTGGATGAATTTGATAATGCATTTTTTGAAACATTAGGCAATCCAAGTGATGATCTTGCAAAAATTATTTATCGAAATATGGGAGGTTTACGTTCCAATGACAGAGTACTTAACCAAATTAAGGAACTTGTGAATTCAAATTCAATCAATACTGCATTGGATAAAGTAATTAAAAAAGAAATATCGACATCAAATACGGGAGTAATCACAACTGATGAAGAAATTAAGGCATACAACGTTATTAAAACCATCCTTGCAATGTCTTCTAAAATTAAGAGCCCACAACTTGAAAGAATTAGTTATAGAGATTTGAGAACAATGTTTATAATTACCGTTGATAACAATCAAAACAAGCAAATCTGTTCTATAGTTTTTAAAGAAAACTCAAAGGTTATAGAAATAAATAAAGTGACTTACAAACTTGAAGATGTATCAATATCATCTATAACTAAATTAAAAAAGGAACTTACTGAAATGGCTTTAATCTATTTGGTTTAATAGCTTTTTTTGAATTTATAATTATAACTGAATTGAATGATGGAAATTGAAAAGGAAAAACTAAACTTCCTTAACCTCTTAATAATAATACTTTCTTTTTACATTTTAGGCTCACTTATCGTCGATATTTTTTTCGTGTTACCTAAGGAAATTGCAAAAATTCTAAATTATGTAGATAATGTTATTTGTGTTGTTTTTCTAGTTGATTTTATAATTCGTTTTAGAAAGGCAGATAGTAAGCTAAAATTCATGAAATGGGGATGGATTGACTTATTAGCAAGTATTCCGATGGTTGATTTCTTAAGAGCTGGTCGAATTTTAAGATTGATAAGATTGTTAAGAGTAATAAGGGCTTACCGTTCTATTAATCATATTGTAAAGCATATATTTAAAAGCAAAGTGCAAGGCACACTAACTTCAGTTGCTATCATTGCAGTATTGGTTTTACTTTTTTCTTCTTTAGCTATTTTACATTTTGAAAAAGATCCAAACAGTAATATTAAAACGGCAGAAGATGCTATTTGGTGGGCATATGTTACAATTACAACAGTCGGTTATGGTGACAAATTCCCTGTTACAACCGAAGGTAGAATAATCGCTACTATATTAATGACAGTTGGTGTTGGGCTATTTGGAACATTTACAGCTTTTGTATCGTCATGGTTTGTAAAAACTAATGAAGAAGCGGGAAACGAATAAATAAAAATGCCTAAACCCATTTCACTTTAATTGTGTTTTTCTCAAATGAGCAGAAAACGTAAGTTAATCTTATTTAAATTATTCTAACTCTCGGTCAACTCCCCACAAATACTATCCTGAAGTTCTTTTACCAATTTCTTTTTATTCACTTCATTCGCCAATAAAAACATCAATTTGGTCAAAGCTGCTTCTGTTGTTAATTCTAGATTCGTTTTCTTAATCTATTAAAGTGTCAGGAAATTCATTTATAAGTCTATTTTTTCCTTCTTCTGTTAAAAAACTCATTAATAAACTTGGACTTGCCGCTAAAAAATGAAGCAAGTCAGACACCTTTTTAGAGTGTCTTTCATATTTCGCTTTAGAAAGACAATACAAGTTTAGTGTTTCAAACCAATTGTGATGATAAATATCCTCAAAAAAAACATTAGCAGTTTGTTTTAGATAAATAGAATACCTTACAGTATAAAGCCTCTTAAGTTGATTGTCTTTAGAGTACCATTGACCAATGAATGCATAAATTTTATTTTCATTTTCTTTTTTATTCATCTCTAAATGCACAATTTTACAGCAAGTATTCAGCAATTTTCTGATTTCTGTTAAGGTAAGACCTATATTCGATCTACTGTATTTGTCAGCTGAGCTTTCAAGGATGGAAGGGTAGAATTTTACAAAAATAATATCACTATAATAGAAAAGTTCAAATTTATAAACCATGCGGCTACGAACTTGTATTTTATATCCCTTTTTTTGGTCTGGTATTATCTCAGAGTTATTTGCAGGGTCTTCAGGGTCTATAATTGTATTAGTCTGAGGGGTATATTTGAAATATTCCAATTTTTCTGTCATAAACAAAAAAGACTGCTAAGGCAGTCTTTCGGGTGTTTTAATCAGCGATTATTTATAATGCAATATTATAAGCGTCTGATCTATTAGCAATAATTTCTTGTGAAGTCCTTGGTTTCAAATCATTTTGAAAATACATCAAAATGGCTTCTTTTTTAATTTCTAAATCAGATACTGAAGAATTAGTTTTCTTAGATTTATCTTTGTTTTTAGATGTCAATTTGCTTCCCATAATGATAAATTTTCTCTTACAAACCTAGACTAAATGTTTTTAACAATCAAGATTTTTAACAAAATATTACATTAACACCCTAAAGTTTGAAAAATTCTTAGCCTTACTTTGAACAATCGATTTATTTTATTGTCAGTTTCTGTAAACTTTTTCAGGACGGGTTAAAGCAGTGCAAACAATCCCCCTCTCTCCGCAATGAAATTGAAGAAGATGGAATGAGAGTTCTGTGTTCGAGACGAAGTCTATCTAAAACTAACGACAGGAACTAAATCAGTTTATTTCAATAGCTCAATAATCTCTTGATTACCACTTTGTGTAGCATAATCATTTGCTGTTTTTCCAGAACGTTCAGCTACGTCTTTTTTTGCTCCATTATCAAGTAATAGCGCTATTAACTCTATATTTTTACCTAGAATAGCATACATCAATGGAGTTGTCCCTAATTCATTTGGAGAATTTACATCAGCACCATGTTTCAAAAGTAGTTTAGCTAAGTCTAAATTTCCTTTATAGCATGTACCCATCAATACTGTTCCTTCCCCACTTTTTGCATTAATGTCAGCTTTATGTTTTAGGAGAAGTTTTACTGCTTCCATTTGATTTCTATATCCAGCTATAATCAAAGGTGTAAAGCCGCCTTCATTCCTGCAATTTACCGTATCTGGATTTAGCTTAATCATTAATTTGATAGACTCTGTATCACCTTTCCGACAAGCTTCGAAAATATCCTGACTTAATGAATTGAAAATTGCAAAACAACTAAGTACTATTGTAATAAAGTATTTGTTCATTTGTATATATTTAAAACGCCCTTCCTAAAAAGGAAAGGCGCTTAATTTTAATTAAATATCAATTAGTTCAATAAAATTCTTATTTGAATGAGTTGATTCTCCAGCATAAGATTAACTAAATAAACACCACTTTTTTCCTTTGATAAATCAATGATCGTATGATTTTTTGAATCGCTTACGAGTCTTCCTTGTGTATCATAAATTTTCACAGAAAAATCCTTTGATTCAACTTTGATGAATAAGTTTTTCTCTATCACTTGAACATAACTTTGTTGCTCCAATTCACCAATTCCAGCAGATGGATCAGACTCTGTTTGGAAGTTCCATGTTGCATTGTCTGCAAAACCAACATATGGATTCAATGCTAAATCAACAATAGCAGCATTATCAATTGTACAATAATATGAAGTTGAATATAAAAGATTTGCTGTTGGGTTAATCGTTACTGTTGTTCCATTGACAGAGAAAAGTGTACTTGACGAAACATCGAACGTTTCAACAGTAGTTCCATCAGAAAGTTTCAGAGTAATCAATCCAGCTGTTCCTAACATTACATCTTCATTAAAATTCACTTGAAAATCGTTGGAAACAGATGCCGTCATTGAATTATCAGCAGGAACAAATGGCGTAACACTTAACAAGGGAGAAGTAACGTCAGAAGAATTATCCAATGTTGTAAAATTCCAATCCGTATTAGTTGTAATACCAGCATAAGGATTACCAGCAATATCTTGAATAGCAGTTGGTGCTATTTGAAGATAATAATCCGTTAAACTCAATAAATTAGTCGTAGGGTTAATCGTCAGTATTGTTCCACTTATTGTAACGTTTGAACTTGAAGCCACATCAAACGACTCAACTAAAACACCTGTTGAAAGGTGCAAACTTATCAATCCTGTTCCAAATTGGACATTTTCAGAAAAAGTAGCTGTCATATTCGTTCCTAATGCCACACCTGTTGCGTTATCAGCAGGTAAAAGTGCTGAAGATACTGCCAAAGTTGGTGGTGTAACATCTGGGATGATCCAAGGAAGTATTATTCCCGCAGATCTATTGGTCGTTCCATGATTCGAAATTGAATAAGATGCTGTTGCTCCTCGAGCCCAAACAACATTTAGGTTTGCATCGCTGTATAGTAAGGCAAGGTCATTTGCATCACCTGTATTTAATACTCTAGTAGCAATTACTGTTCTAACTCCAGACAACACTGTGTTAGAAGTAACTGTCCAATTTTGTGTAAGATCTTTATTTACACCGGCTGCATTACTTGCGCTATTATAATAATCAAACCAGTCAACAGCATGTGTCGCTCCAACTTTTCCTCCTGAGTACATCAAAACATCAGTAGGACTCATAAATGAACCAAAACCCAACGCAAACCAACGATCTGAGGGGCCACTGAAAGTAACAGTAATATCAGATGCAGTCATTGATGCGCCTAGGAACATCCCTGAACCCGTTGGAGCTCCAACAGCATCTGGTAATTCTTGATAAGTAATTGTTTTTGTTTGGGCAAGAATTTCATTCATTCCAGTGGAAAGAATAAATCCAACACATAATAGTAAGTTAAATTTCATTTTTTTAGTTTTTAGCGTTGCTAAACTAAGAATAACAATTTATTTTGACAAATTTACAGTCAATTCGCCGCAAACACTATCCTGAAGCTCTTTTACCAATTTCTTTATGTCCACTTCATTCTCCAATAAAAACATCAATTTTGGTCAACGCAGGTTCTGTTGTTAAATCGTTTCCACTGATAACGCCAATTTTACTAAAGAATTAATGCGACAGAACCGTCATCAAAATCTTATGTATATTTAAAAAAAATTCGTCGAAACGGAAGAATTGGAAAGTTAAATAACAATGTACAAACAGATACATCATTTTCTTGGACTAAATGCGTTGAGATTTTTTGCAGCGTTTCTGGTTGTTCTGCACCATGCAGAACAAATACGGTTAAAGAATGATTTATTCAATTTAAAAAATTTCTCACTTTTTAATAATGGAGGAATTGCTGTTTCCTTTTTCTTTGTTTTAAGTGGATTTTTAATTTCTTATTTACTACTTAAAGAAGTAAAACAAACTGGTGATATTTCAATTAAGAAATTTTACGTTAGACGAATACTTAGGATTTGGCCTTTGTATTTTCTTTTAGTTTTTATCGGAGCGTTAATTATTCCTATTGGTTTAGATTTAATCAACCATCCATATGAGATGCCTTACCATTTTAAAGATGTTATATTCTATTATATTTTCTTTTCTCCCTTTATGGTAAATGTTTTTTTCGGACATCATTTACTTGAACCACTTTGGTCTATTGGTGTTGAAGAAGTCTTTTATATAATATGGGCTCCACTCTTTAAATTTTTCAAAAAACATATATTAGCTATCATCCTTTTTTTCATCGTATTTAAAACAATAATATTGGTGTATTTGGCAAATTCCATAGGAGTTCCTTCAACTTTCACAAGTGTTTTGAGAATGTTGGAATTTGAGTCTATGGCAATAGGCGGATTGGCGGCTTACCTCGTTTATCATAGAAAAGATGCACTTGAATCAAGTATAATTTTTTCAAAACCATTTCAATTAATAATGCTTTCCTTTATTTTGTTAAGATTATTTGGGTTTAAGTATCTTTCTGAAGAATTCATTTTTTTCGACATTTTATTCAATTTTCAAATAATCTCAAAAATCTTTTTAACCTGCTCTTTCGCGTGGCTCATAGTTAATGTTTCGGTTAACAAAAACTCACTTGTAAAACTAAACAACAAGGTACTTAACTTTCTAGGGGATATTTCATACGGTGTTTATATGTACCATATGCTTGTAATATTTGCACTCACCCTAGTTTTCAAAACAACGCTATCCCATATGACGAACATTTCGTCTACAATAGTCTTTTATGTTGTTTTAACGACTATCGTTATTCTCGTTTCGACCTTATCTAAAAAGTTATTTGAAAATTATTTTTTGAGTTTAAAAACGAAATTTAGAGTCAACCAAGGGGAATAAATTTCTAAGAAATGTAATTAATTTAGAAGAGTTGCTTTTGTTTAATCTACTGTCAACTCCCCACAAATACTAATTTCCAATTTCTCCAGCTTCAATATAATGACCTACTAATTTTCTGGATTGATTTTAATTATTTCCTTGTTTTAATTTTCCAATTGATAATGTCAAGAGATTGGAAACATGAATGTGCTGATGACGAATTGCATCTTGCAAAGGTGTACCTCCCCATCTATCTATAGGATTTAAATTCACATTTTTAGAAATTAAATACTCTACAACTTCAAGGTGTCCTTCAGATGCAGAAAGATGTAAAGCGGTTCTACCATCATAGTCGCTACTGTTTATATCTGCACCGTTATCTATCATAGCTTTCAATTGTTCAACATCTCCTAAGCTTGCACACGAGCATAAAAGAATAGGTTCTAAAGCAGTTTTAACCTCGCCGGAGTCGCTATCTAATACCTCGGCAACAGATTTAATAAATGCTTTGTCCTTAAACGAAAATTTTGTTTTTCTTGGTTCTGATAGCTCACCTCTTAAATTTTTAGTCATCTCCTGTTTTATTTCTTCAGGGGATAATTTTTGTGCTAATAAATAGGAAAGTTTAGATAAAGCTGCTTCAACAGTCATATCTGAACCTCCAACAACTCCAACCTCAGCTAAAATTTTACCGGTTTCATAATGCGCTTCTACATTTCCTTGAAAACATTGTGTACAATTAATAATTACAATACCCGAATCAGAAACAAATTTTAAAGCTTCTAAAAATTCAGGATTAGCCGGAGCATTTCCAGCTCCATATGTATGAAGTACAATACCTTTTAATGGAGGTTTCGCAAAATTAAAAATGTTCTCTTTTGTAATCCCTGGGAATACTCTGAGAGTCCCGATATAAGGGCTCATTTCCTTTTGGATACTAAATGGTAAAGATGTGGCAGCAGAGAGAACTGCATTCCAATTCACATTTATATCAATACCTACCTTTACAAGTGGCGGATAATTACCGGATTGAAAAGCTTCTAATTCTGATGCACTTACTTTCGTAACTCTATTTCCTCTGAGTAAATTATTATTAAAGTATATGCCAACTTCAGGGATTTCGTAATTTCCAGCAATCAACAATGCTCCAAGTAAATTGTCAAGTCCATCATTACGAAGTTCTGATAATGGAATCTGTGACCCTGTAATAATTACCGTTTTTTGCAAATTTTTTAACATGAATGAAAGTGCAGATCCGGTAAAAGCCATAGTGTCTGTTCCATGTAAAACAATGAATGCATCATACTCATTGTAATTTTCAAATATATCCTGTGCAATTTTTCCCCAATCTTCCATTCCCATATTACTTGAATCTAACAATGGTGAATATTCAAGCAGACGGTAAATAACGTTGTTCTGATGTTTTTCCGAATTAGGTAAACGAAAAACATTCTCATCATTGTTTTTTATGATCTGGTCATTTAAAATTGAGGAATGAAAAAGAACTTCATTTAAGTAGCCTTCAACGGGAATATATCCGTTTGGACTTGCTTTCATTCCAATAGTCCCGCCGGTATATATAACCAATATTTTTTTCTTCCCTTTAATTTTCATTTTTGTTGGATTATTTTTAATCCTCTATTGCTTCAATTTCCAAAGGGATATTATCATAGATAGATTCTCTGTGTTGACTAATATCTAATCCTACTATTTCATGTTCTTCACTTACTCTTAATGGAGTAATTAAATTTACAACCTTATAAATAAGAATGGAACCGAAAAAAGAAAATACACCTACAATTAATATAGTTGCCAACTCAGCAAAAAACAGATGTGTAGAGCCTGTCAATAATCCGCCATTTACTGCGAATATTCCTGTGGCAATCATACCTAAAACTCCACCGACTCCATGACAAGCAAAAACATCAAGGGTGTCATCTAAGGTGGATTTTGATGTTCTGTGAACTACCGCATTGCTAATGATTGCCGCTGCAGCGCCAATTAAAAGACTTGGCCCGAAAGAAATATAACCTGCCGCTGGAGTAACGGTTGCTAATCCAACAACTGCTCCGATACATGCTCCAAGTGCCGAAGCTTTTCTTCCTTTTGCAGCATCGAATAATATCCATGCTAACATTGCTGCTGCTGAAGCCATGTTTGTATTAAGAAATGCTGTGATCGCTTGAGATGAAGCCGATAAAGCAGATCCTGCATTAAATCCGAACCACCCAAACCATAATAAACCTGTTCCAAGTAACACATAAGGAATATTAGCAGGAACATGCTCTTCGCCGGTAATATGAGCTTTTCTCCTTCCCAAAAAAACAGCTCCAGCAAGTCCAGCCATTCCTGCTGATATGTGAATAACAGCACCGCCTGCAAAATCAAGTGCCCCCATTTTGCACAAAAAACCTTCCGGATGCCAAATCCAATGAGCCAACGGGCAATAAATAAATAAAGTAAACAAGCAGATGAATAATAAGTAACTCCAAAATCTAACTCTTTCAGCAAAGGAACCTGTCACCAATGCCGGAGTGATAATTGCAAACTTTAATTGAAATATTGCAAAAAGAACTAAGGGCATTCCACTTGCTATTACAGAATGATTCGCAGTACCAACGTTATCGAACATAAAAAATGTCATAGGGTTCCCAATTACGCCGCCAATACTATCACCAAAAGCTAAACTAAAACCAACTACATACCATAAAATACTTACTATACCTAATGCTATAAAACTTTGAAGCATTGTTGAAATAACATTCTTTGGTTTCACCATGCCGCCATAAAAAAATGATAGACCTGGAGTCATGAACAAGACCAACGCCGAAGCAGTTAACATCCATGCCACATTACCAGTATCCATTGGACTAGTTGCTTCAGGATGTGTTGCTGGATAAAAACAGGCTAGTAAACTTAATGCTATAAGTATAATTAAAGAAATTAGTCCATATCTTTTTCTTTTTTTCAATTGTATTTGTTTCATTCTTTTCTTTTTTCACTAATAGGTTTAAAATTTTGATTGAACCAAGCCATTGGAATATCAGCTTCTAACATTCCTGAATTATCTCTTATCCTCTTTTCAAATTTCCCTTCTATTTTAAATCCAAGTTTCTTATAAAAACGAATTGCACGAGTATTCGACTCACGGGCAATTAATTCTATTCTTAAAATATCTGACATTTCAGTACTTACAATATAAAGCAAGGATGTAAAAATCTGTTCTCCTATTCCCATTTTCTGGAAGGAAGGGTCTACAACAATAGTTAATTCACTTAAAGTATGGTGAAATACCTTTGGCGTTAATTTATAGCAATGTATCTCTGCTAATAATTTATTTTTATTAAATGGATTTACTATTACGAGCTCTATCCCGTCGTGCGCAGATTTTGTCATAAAATCCTCAACATAGCTAAGTGTAATTTCTTCTTCTGTACGAGCAATTCCTCCAATTTTTTTACTTACTTCTCGATATAAGTCTAGAATTTTTTCCTTGTCGGATTCAATAGCAACTCTCGAAACAAGCACTTTAGCTTTGTGGATTTCTGAAAACATTTAATGCGGAATTAATTTTTAGCACCATGTTTCTCCAAAAGTTCTATTACCATTTGGTGTTTGGATCTATAAGCATCAGCTAATGGCGTGTTACCCCATCTATCGATAGGATTCATATTAACATTCTTTGAAATCAAGTACTCAATAATATTAGCATGACCTTCAGATGCTGCCAAATGTATAGCGGTTCTTCCATCATAATCTGCAAGATTAATATCTACACCCTGTGCAACAAGATGACGAACTTCCAAAAGATCCCCTTCACTGGATGCCGAACAAAGACTTATTATACCTTCAATTTTCGATTGATTTCTTTTTAATCGCGGGTCTATTTTATTATTGCCACTTGTTAAACTATCGTAGTTATGAAAATTGAATGTTTTTATTAATTCTTTACAAAAATCTATACCTCTTACTGTGTTCCCTAATTCATCCAAGCGTGGAGAGTAAATACAAATACCCAATAAATTAGGAACGACAACCATTAGTCCACCTCCTACACCACTTTTTGCAGGTAATCCAATAGCAAATGCAAATTCACCCGAAAAATCATACATACCGCAAGAATACATGAGTGATAAACAATTTTTAACGGTATCCGGACTTAACACTCTTTCTCCAGTGATTGGGCATATACCGGCATTTGCTAATGTAGCAGCAACATTGGCCATTCCTTCTGCATTTAATTCGATAGAACAACATTGAAAATAAAACTCAAGTGTATCAATAAGATTAGTGTTTTCAGGAAATGCTTTATTCTCTCGCATGAAATAACCCAACGCAAAGTTCCGATCTGCAGTTAATTTCTCAGAAAGATAAACGGAGTTATTGAAACGAACCGGGCTTTTTCCGCTCAGGCGAGACCAATATTTCATTACATGATCAAAGCGATCTGCCATTTCCAAATCAGGCTTTATCAAGGAGCATGTCATTATCGCTCCAGAATTGATCATTGGGTTATGTGGTAATTGCTTATTATTTAAAACTAAGCCGTTAAACCCAATACCACTTGGCTCACGGCCTATATGTTTGTGTACTTTTTCTTCGCCGTGTTCTTCCAGAATAAGGCAATAATTAATAGGTTTTGTTATGGATTGAATACAGAAATTTACATTTGAATCTCCGGCTGAATATCTTTGCCCATCAATTGTGCAAACAGATACGCCAAAATATTCAGGATTAACTCTGCCTAATTGAGGGATGTAACTTGCTACGTTTCCTGCTTTGTTTTTTTTTGTGGTAGAATATATTCGATTTATTTCGTTGCTAAAACTTTTAAAATCTGGTATTATCAAATTACCCTTAATAGCATTTTGAACAAGATTCCCTTGACTGCGTTGAATAATTTTTTTGAATTTGTCGTAGGTGATTTTCCCTATACCTTCTAAATCATCTCCAGCAAGATAGTCTATATCATCTTCTTCAATTTTTATTCGCGGGTCAGTTTTTTTTATACCAACAGATTCTAATGCACCGATCAAATCAGAATAATAAATAAAACCTTTTGAATTTTTATCTAGAGATTCGAATAAAGTCTTTTCTTCTATTTCAATAATTTTTTCAATTGTGCTGGTGTTTTGAATATTTTTCGTTTTAGATTGATCCTTAGCTTCCTTAGTATTCATCGGTTCTATTGTTAGGTAATAAAATAAAGAACCGAATAATTTTTTTTCAAAATTTATTCGGTTCCTTTTACACTATAATTATCTTATAAAAAGTAATTCGCGATACTTAGGGAGTTTCCATGCGCTATCATCAATTAACTTTTCAAGCTGATCGGCATTATGTCTCAATTTTTCAAAATATGGTTTGATTTTTTCAGAGATACTTGAAGCAATTGATTCTTGATCTTTCTTTGCAAATACTTTATCTCTAAGATCCATCATTGATTTTAAATTGATTTTCAACTCATCCATGTGATTAAAAATAATTTCCACTTCTTCTTTCACCTTGTCTGCAGCTTTATTAAGTCCCATTTTACTTAATCCTCCATGGTTTTCAATTAATTTATTTTGGAAAATATAAGCAGATGGAAGTATATGCGTATGAATCATTTCTTCAATCACCAACATTTCAATATCCATTTTTTTAATATATTCCTCTAATAGAACTTCATATCTTGCATGCAATTCTCGTTCAGTAAATATTTTATTTGAAGAAAAAAGTTTTATGGCTTCAGGAGTTGTAAATGCAAGTAATGCCTCAGGTGTTGATTTAATGTTTTTCAAACCACGTTTAGCTGCTTCTTTTTCCCATTCTTTTGAATAGCCATCCCCGTTAAAAATAATTCGTTCAGATTCAACAATGTATTTTTGTATAATTTTTACAATTGCTTTTTCTTTATCCTCTCCTTTTTTTGTTAATGCGTCTACTTCTTTTTTAAATTCTATTAACTGATGAGCTACAATTGTATTAAGGACTGTCATAGGACCAGAACAATTTGCAGAAGAACCACAAGCACGAAACTCAAATTTATTTCCTGTAAAAGGAAAAGGAGATGTTCTGTTTCTGTCTGTACTATCTAAATTAACCTCAGGTATTTTGGGTATATTCAAATCAATTGTATCTTCTATTTTTTTACCATTTTTTATTAACCCTTTTGTTTTAAATCCTTCTAATACATCAGCGATCATTGTGCCTGTAAATACTGAAATAACAGCTGGCGGCGCTTCGTTTGCACCCAATCTGTGCTCGTTAGCTTGGCTGGCAATACTAGCTCTCAGTAAATCTCCATTATCATTCATAGCTTTTATTACATTCACAATAAATGTAATGAACTGTAAATTATTGCTAGGCATATCACCGGGCGTCAAAAGATTTTTTCCTCTGTCTGTTGCCATAGACCAGTTATTATGCTTTCCACTTCCATTAACACCGGCAAAAGGTTTCTCGTGAAATAATATTTTTAAACCATGTTTTTTGGCAGTTCTTGACATCACATCCATTACCAATAAATTATGATCTACCGCAACATTAAGCTCTTCAAACATTGGAGCACATTCGTATTGACCAGGAGCAACCTCATTATGTCTAGTAAGGACAGGGATGCCCAATTTTAAAGACTCACGTTCAAAATCTTGCATATATGCTTGAACTCTTTCAGGTATTGTTCCAAAATAATGATCATCTAACTGTTGTCCTTTCGCTGGTTTTCCCCCAAACAAGGTTCTACCTGTGATCTGTAAATCGGGGCGAGCATAATAAAGTTTTTCATCAATAAGAAAATATTCTTGCTCCCAACCTAATGTAGTAATCACATTGTGTACTTTATCATCAAAAAAATGACACACATCAGTAGCGGCTTTATTGAGTAATTCATTAGACTTAAGTAGAGGTGTTTTATAGTCTAAAGATTCACCTGTATAAGAAATATAAACAGCAGGAATATAAAGTGTTTTTCCGTTTTCCGTTTCAAGAATAAATGCAGGCGATGATGGGTCCCAAATTGTATAACCTCTGGCTTCATATGTTGACCTGAGACCACCATTAGGAAAACTAGAGGCATCTGGTTCTCGTTGCACTAATTCGGCAGCCGAAAGATTTTCCATACCCTGTACTGTGATGTCCAATGATGGTTTGAAAAATGCATCATGCTTTTCAGCAGTTAAACCAGTTAAAGGTTGAAACCAATGCGTAAAATGGGTAGCCCCTTTATCCATGGCCCATTTTTTTAAACCTTTGGCTACATTTTCGGCAATTTGAAAATCGATTTTCGAATTGTGTTTGATGGCTGAAACCATTGCGAAATAAGTACCTTCTGCAAGGTACTCGTTCATTGCTGGTAAATTAAAAACATTGTTTGCAAAGATGTCGGATATTTTTTTTCCTTCTTCTTCATTATTTCCGATTTGGATTGATTTTGAGCTATCTAAAGCTCTAAAACGGATGTCTGACATGGTGAATATATTTTAGTTAGGGTACAAACTTATACCATAGTAAAATTGTATGATTCACCAAAAAAAGGTAATTTATAAAATACCTTTAAAAAGGTATTTAGGTGCCTTTTTTGATTTAAATTATTTAAATAATATGCAAAAAACAGGACTTATACCTTTTTCAAGGTATCATTTTGAGATATAGCTGAAAACAAGTGTGGAAATTAAATTCTTACAGGATCTAATTAATCATATTATTTCTAATCGCATAGGCAACCAAGCCTGCAGTGTTTTTTACACCTAGTTTCAGCAGCAAATTTTTACGGTGTGTATTTACAGTATGAATACTTATATGCAAATATTCAGCGATTTCCGAATTGTTTTCTTCCCTAGCAATAAGTGTCAAGATTTCTTTTTCTCTCGCCGATAAGTGATCTTCTATAATACCGCTGACTTTTTCAGCCTTTTTATTTCCTAAAAGAACAAGTGTAGTCTCAGTCGAAAAATATTTATTTCCAGAATGGACAACATTTATAGCATTTAGCAGCTCTAATTTATTGCAATTTTTTAATAAATATCCACTTACTCCATATTGATACATTTTTTCAATAAAAGCCTTTTCATTGTGCATGGATAATACGATTATTTTTGTTTCCGGGTGTTTTAATTGGATTTGTCTTGCTGTTTCAATACCATTCATTTTTGGCATTTGAATATCTAACAGCAAGATATCAATATAATATGATTTGAGCTTTCTAAGAACTTCTTCCCCGTCATTCGCCGTTGCCTTTATTTCCAAAGCAGATTGAGGTTCTAGCATAGTCTTCATCCCTTCTATAAATAACTCATGGTCATCGGCTATCATAATATTAATTTTCTCCATTCTTAAGAAGTATAAGGTATTTGAATAGTAGTAGTTGACCCGTGTCCTTGCTCGCTATCAACTTCCACAGTTGCACCAATTGAATACAACCTTGTTTTAATATTTCTTAAACCCATTCCAATATTTGAAGTAATAGATTTTGTTAATTTTTCATCATAATTATACCCTTGCCCATTGTCTTCAACCATCAAAATTAAATTATCTTCATGATAAAGCAATTGAATAACTATTTCTGTTGCGTTAGAATGCTTAATGGCATTATTAAGCAATTCTTGTGTTATTCTGTAAATTAAAATCTTTTTAAACTGAGCAAGTCTAATATTATCTTTATTATTATGTATAAATGATATTTTGGGGCTAGAGGAGCTCTCTATTTTTAAAATATACTGCTCAATACATTTAATTATTCCAAATTCACTCAAGGTTGCCGGCATTAAGTTATATGAAATGTTTCTAATTTCAGAAGTAATTAAATCAACATTACTAAGTATCAATTTGTGAATTTTTTGTTTTTCTTTTTCAAGTAACCCATCTTCAGTAATGTTTTCAAAATCTATTTTCAGGCTAGATAGTAAATGACCTAGTCCATCATGTAGTTCAGTTGCAATTCTCAGTCTTTCTGTTTCTTCAGCAAGAATAATTTGCTTTATTGAATTTCGTTGTTCAATTTGAAGTTTAACATCTTTTTCTTGAATGTTTTTTATGGCTATTGTTAAATCCTGATTTAATTTAAAGTAATTAGAAAAAAGATGGCGTGTCTGCTCCAAAATGGGACTAAAAATATAAACTGCCTCAAAAAGGAGTACGAAAATCGTGATAATAAAAAAAATAAGCTCATAATTTTTTAAACTGACAACTTCTGCTCTCGCTTCTAAAGCAAATTGAAAAGTTATTTTATTCATTAATTCAAGGAATTTCTTTTCATTTCTTAATACTTCCTCTAAATCAAGCCGAATAATTTCTGCATTATTTTTGCCAGCTAATGTATTTCTGCATATACGATCAATGTAATTATAATAGGGTGCAATTTCATTGAAAGAAACTTTGTTTTGAATTGATATATCAATTTTAGATATATCCATTGAATTATCACCATACCTTAAAGCTTTGTGTGATTTAGCCCATAAATTATAGCTGCTAAATAATTCTTTTCGGCTTTCTTCTTTTACCGCAATTGGATAGTTCCCTTCCAATAGAATTAGGTTCTTTACAATATTTTGGCTTAACATTCTTTGTCGTCCCGAAATGTTAATTATATTGGAATTACCCTCCTGCTTCTGGATAACCCTAACCAAAAAAACAGTACTTAGGATGGCTAAAACCGCGATTAATAATAATGCTGTTTTATAAGCAATATTAAGGACTCTTAAATTGGTTGGATATTTTTTCTCTTGTTTAATAGGTCTAAATATACAATTTTTTTATTTTCCATTTGAAAACAACTATAATTCACACTATTACTCCGTCAACTCCCCGCAAATATTATTTTCAAGTTCTTTTAACAATTTCTGTTGATCCACTTCATTCGCCAGCAAAAACATCAATTTAGTCAACGCTGCTTCCGTTGTTAAATCGTTTCCACTTATAACGCCAATTTTACTAAAGAACGAACTGGTTTCGTATTTCCCTTGTTGAACAGCACCAGAACTGCATTGCGTAATATTTAATACAATTCCTCCAGCTTCAATGTAGTGTCCAACTAATTTTCTAAACGCATTGTCACTTGGCGCATTTCCTGCTCCAAATGTTTCCAAAATAAGTGCATCCGTTAATGAACGATCGAATAAACTTTTATATGCTTCAACAGGAAAACCAGGATAAATTTTCAATAACCCAACTCGTTGACTCATGTTTGGCAAATACGTTAATTCGCTCAATTTCGTGCGAAACAATTTATCGTGGTTGTATTCAATTTTGATCCCTGCTTTTGCTAGTTCTGCATAATTCGGAGAACTAAAAGCTTCAAACTGATTGGCAGAAATTTTCGAACTACGGTTTCCACGGTACAATGAATATTCAAAATAAACAGCTACTTCTTGAACTATCGGTTGGCCTTGGCCATTTGTGTCAGCAGCTATTTCAATCGCTGTGATTAAGTTTTCTTTGCCATCAGTTCGAATTGTTCCTATTGGCAATTGAGAGCCAGTAAAAATGATAGGTTTCTTCAATCCTTGCAACATAAAACTCAATGCTGAAGCAGAAAAAGCCATTGTATCGGAACCGTGTAAGATTACAAAACCGTCAAATTTTTCATAATTGTCTCTAACCATTTGAGCCATTTGAACCCAATACAAAGGATTCATTTCAGAAGAATCAATTGGTTCTTGAAAACTAAAAGTCGTCAATTCAACATTCAACCGGTGAATTTCTGGAACATGCTTGTGAATATGATTAAAATCAAAACTTTTTAACTGGCCAGATTCAGGATCTTTGATCATCCCGATAGTTCCTCCAGTATAAATGATGAGTATTTTTGGTTTTGATAGTGTCATTTCAACTCAATTTAAAAAGTTCTTTCGCATTCGAGGTTGTAGTTTCAGCAATTGTTTTTAATGTACATTGTTTCACATCCGCTAATTTTTCTGCAATGTGCAATAAATAAGCACTTTCATTTCGTTTTCCTCTATGAGGAGTGGGTGGTAAATAGGGTGAATCTGTTTCCAAAATCATTTCACTTAAATCAATTTCTTTCAAAACGAGGTCTAATTCTGCTTTTTTGTAGGTCAAAACACCGCCAATTCCGATTTTAAATCCACCATAATTTTGAATTCGTTTCGCTTGTTCAACCGTTCCTGTAAAACAATGAAAAACACCTGTTAAACGTTCATCATTTAATTCGTCTACTATTTCAAAAATCTCGTCAAATGCTTCACGTGCATGAATAACAATTGGCAATGCTAATTCTTTCGCCCAAGTAATTTGCCTTCGAAAAACTTCAGCTTGTTCTTGTTGAAACGTTTTATCCCAGTACAAATCCATTCCGATTTCTCCAACGGCATAATTTTTTCGTTCGAACAGATTCGTTCGAATTATTGCTAAGTTTGACTCCCATTTTCCATCAACCGAACCCGGATGAAGTCCCATCATTGGGAAACAATTTTGGGGAAATTGCTTGCATAAATCATACATCGGTTCAATTGAATCACAATCTATGTTTGGGAGTAACATCTTTTCAACTCCTGATTTCATTGCACGTTCAACAACATCCGTTCTATCTTCATCAAATGAAGCTGAAAACAAATGCGTATGTGTGTCTATAAAATGCATGTTCAATAAAGTGAAATACTCAAACCGACTTGAAATAAATTAAGTGGGGTACTTAATCTGTTTGAGAAAAGTGCATTTATATTATAAGAACCGTACAAGGCCCAATTTCTGATTCCAATTCTTAAATGAGCTGAATATATTAACCTATTGACGTCTGGGAAGTCGTAACTTTTATGCTGAATTTTTCCGTTTTCACCTGTTGATATTGTTTTAGAAAACAAATTCCATTGATAACCAATTTTCCCACCAATATGCACTTTAAAGTGTTTCCATCCCTTTGTTCTAAATCTAAATTCCAATGGGACAGAAAATGAATTTCCACCCAAATAATTCCTATCAAAATTAGAAGTAGAATCTTTTAATTGATAGGTCATAAACATATTGGTTGAATCCACACTAAAAACGTTATTGTGTTGAACACGAAACAAAGAATGAGTAAAACCAGTTCCAAATGAGACCGTATTCCCTTTAGTAATTGGGATTTCAAAGATAATGTTCGTGTTAAATCCAATTGAATTCCAATTATTTTTAAATGGTTTTAAATAACCGCTCAAGGTATTGTATGTAAGATCAAAAATCAAACGGTCATATTTTCTAACCTTTTCAGTCTCAGCTGGTCGAACTCCAGTATTGAACCACATAAATCCTGGTCTGAAGCGCGAAATTAAATCTCCTTCACTTGAGTATTGTGAAATAGCTCGTGATGAAATCAAAGATATCAGAGAAATAATTAAATATTTATACATGTTCAACTAATTTTTTTTCCCAATTCCACGCATGTAGAATTGCATCTTCAATAGAATAGTTTGCCTTCCAATTTAATAGGTCATTAGCTTTCTTTGCATTTGCATAAATCTCAATCACATCCCCTTTTCTTCGGTCTGCAAATTTCCAATTTAATTTAACTCCAGAAACTTTTTCAAAAAGATTAATTACTTCTAAAATACTTGTTCCTGTTCCTGTTCCAATATTTACAGCCTCAATACACTCTTCGGTTTTATTCTCCAAAAACATCATTGCTTTAACGTGCGCCATTGCTAAATCACATACATGAATATAATCGCGGATGCATGTTCCATCGTTTGTAGGATAATCATTTCCAAAAACCAACAATGATTCTTGTTTACCAATTGCAGTTTGAGTTACAAATGGCAATAAATTATTCGGTTTACCAATTGGGAATTCCCCAATCAAAGATGAAGGGTGTGCTCCAACAGGGTTGAAATAACGTAAATTAATTACTTTAAATGCTTTGTTGCTTTTTTGAACATCTAACAAGAGTTGTTCTCCAATCAGTTTTGTATTTCCATAAGGTGAATTCGGTTCACTTTTGGGCGTATTTTCTGAAACTTCTTTTAATTCTTTTGGTTCACCATAAACGGTACAAGACGATGAAAAGACAAAATTATTTACGTTGTATTTCAAAGCTAATTCACACACATTGACGAGCCCTAAAATATTATTTCTATAATACATTAGTGGATCTGCAACAGATTCCCCAACTGCTTTATAGGCTGCAAAATGAATAATCCCTTTAAAACTATAGTGCAAAAAAAGTTTTTCTAATGCTGTTTTGTCACAAACATCTATTACATAAAAAATTGGGCTTTCACCCATTAATTCAGTTAGACCCTCAATTACCGATTTATTTGAATTTCTAAAATCATCTACAATTATCGGATAATAGCCTGCTTTAAAAAGCTCAACAACAGTGTGTGAACCAATATAACCAGCGCCTCCAGTAATTAAAATTGCATTGTTGTTTTTCATTCAACTCAAAGGTAACATAAATTGAATAAATATGAATTCTAGAGGAGTTGGAATTTGTTTCTTAACCACATAGCGATGCGCTGAGCTTGTCGAAGTGCAACATAGGTCAAATAGAACACCCAAAGAATATAGGTTAAACGATCATTTGGGATTTAAAAATGAACTTGGGTAATTGTTATTTTTTGTGAGTATTTAATGCCAAGGAATCTTTCGATTTTTGAAAAGCTGAATTGCTGAAATCCTTATAATAATTATAAAGCTCCACTTGCGCATGAAAAGGATTACCAACTGCCTTGCGGTAGACGTTTTTTAAATCTTTCCGAACTAATCGAGATTTTACACTACCACGCCATTGGTAGTTAAAAATAGTATCAATTTCTGCTTGTAATTCAGGACTTAAAATTGGGCATGCAACTTCAATTCGCTTGTCTAAATTTCGTTCCATCCAATCTGCACTGCTGATATAATACAATGGTTTTTCATTATTACAAAAAATCATGAAGCGTGCATGTTCGAGATACCTGTCAACAATGCTAATAACAGTAATATTTTCACTTTGACCTTTTACTCCAGGAATTAAACAACAAATTCCTCTTATTATCATTTCAATTTTCACTCCTGCTTGACTTGCTTCATATAATTTTTCAATCATTTTGGGATCGGTCAAATTATTCAACTTCAATCGAATGTATGATGGTAATTTATTTTTCGCATTTTTAATCTCAAGATCTATACAAGCAATTATTTTTCTTCTTGAGTTGAATGGTGAAACTAATAATTGTTTAAACAACCCTCGTTCCATGCTGTTTTCGAGTAAACGAAAAACCTTTTTCACTTCTCTTGAGATACCGATATTAGCTGTCAACAATGATAAATCCCCATAGACTAATGCCGTTTTCTCGTTAAAATTTCCGGTACCAACATAAGTTATTAATTGTTCTTGCCTATTGCTAATACGAGCAATTTGTAACAATTTCGAATGTATTTTTAAATCTTGTAAACCATAGATTACTCTAGCTCCACTTTCTTTTAATCTGTTCGACCAATACATATTGTTTTCTTCATCGAAGCGTGCCTGTAATTCCAAAACTACCGTAACATTTTTACCATTGTATATGGCAGCCATCAATGCGTTCATCACTTGCGAGTTTCTTGCAACCCGATAAACATTGATTTTTATCGAAACAACTTTTGGGTCAATTGCAGCCTCACGCAAAAGATCCACCACATAATCAAACTTTTGATAAGGAAAATGAAGCAAAACATCTTTATGTAAAATTGTTTTAATCAAGCTTTGCTTATTTTCTAATTGTGGATGAGCCAATGGATTTTGTTTTTCGTAAAGAAACTCAGGCTTTTCGAATGAAGGAAATGAACTGAAGTCTTTAAAATTATGGTATTTCCCGCCAGGAATTGTATTTACGCCAAATTTTAGATTCAACGAATGAAGTAAATAATCTAACAAATCTTTTGGCATTCTTTCATCATAAACGAATCGAACTGGCTTACCTTTTTTGCGTTGTTTTAAACTTTTTTCAATTTTATCAAAAAAGGAAACTGAAATATCATCGTCCAGATCTAATTCTGCATCTCGGGTAAATTTGAACGTATAAGCTTCAATAGTATCAAAAGGAAAAATATGAAAGATGTTTTTTAAATTTAATCGGATAATGTCATCCAAAAGAATTACGAATTCATTTGAACCCTCCTTCATTCTATAAAATCTAGAGAATTCAGATGGAATTTGGATTAATGCAAATTTCACTTTTTGAAAATCCTCAGAAATCATTTTTATGGCCAAATAAATACTAGAATCTTTTAGTCTTGGGAAGGGAGTTTTTTTATCTAATATGATTGGAACAATGGAGTGCTTTAATTCTTGATTAAAGTAGGCGGATAGTTCAAAAAGTTTATTTTGGTCTGTAGTGGTATCATCAATATGAAAAATATGTTGATCAGCTAATTCATTCTTTATTGCCAAATATGTTTTTTCAAATTTGATTTGTTGTTTTAAAACAGTTTTACGAATTTCATTATATAATTCGTTTGGTGTTCCTTCAAAGCCATCTATACGTTTCTTATTGACTCCAATCATTCTTCTGATGTTTGCCACACGTACACGAAAAAATTCATCTAAATTGTTGGAATAAATTCCTAAAAAACGCATCCGCTCAATAATTGGAACCTTAGAATCCATTGCCTCTTGCAATACTCTTTCATTAAATGAAAGCCAACTTAATTCACGATTAATTAAATTCATTTAGCAAAGTTCAATATTTTAAAGTATAATATATAAAGTCTATGTTAAATATTTATGAATAAAAAAGGGCTGCATAAAATATGTAGCCCTTTCTCAAAAGATTAAAATCTTATATTTTCATTCCTTTCACAACGCGATCTTTACGTTTTGTTTTCTGAAGTTTTTTCAAAATAACCATTAAGTATGCATTACCACTTGATGAACTTGCATAATATGTTTCATTTCCATATGTTAACTTTCCACCTTTTTCTTGTGTCCAATCAGCCACTAAATAGTATTTTCCAGAAGATTGATTTGGTCTAACAGAAAACGAAATATTTTTACCTACACCAACTTCAAAACGTAACACTAATTCGCCATTTGGTCCAAAACCATCGAAAACGCATTTTGTATTAATTGGAATAATTACTCTTTCTGAGTTTTTATTCGAATTAACAACCAATGAACCATCATCGTCAGTGCCTTGATCGCCAGAAGAAGTACTATTTTCAAAAATGATTGTTGCGGAAGTAAAAAATTGAACTTGTCTCATTTTTTTATCTGATTCTAAACCAAATTCATCTCTAATTTCATTCGTGTAAGGTACTTTGACTCCACAACTTACTAGGATAATTCCAACTATAAATAAAAGTGCGTATTTCATGTTTTCTAATTTTTGACAAATATAGGCAAAGCCAAACAAAAACAATGCCTAATGCAAATTCAAAGTTGAAGAGATAACTGTTTCATCAAAATAATACCATTTTAATACGTGGGCAAACATAGTGCATCGCTTTGTGTTTTTCTTCTGTTAATTTTGGAATAATGCTGATGTTGTATGAAAATAGTTCGATTATTGTCGAACTATATTGAATGCACTATCGGTATAACCTTTAACTTTACTTTTTTAAAATCAATGTAATGAAAATCAAAGTCGACGTTTTCACTTTTAATCAATTTCAAGAAAACACTTTTATACTCAGCGATGAAAATAAGCGGTGCGTAATTATTGATCCGGGTTGTTATGAGCGAAATGAACAACAACAATTGATTCAATTTATTTCAGATAACAATCTAACACCCTTGGCATTGTTGAACACGCATGCTCATATTGATCATATTCTTGGAAATGCTTTTGTACTGCGCAACTTTGATATTGACCATTATTTACATATTGAGGATTTAACTACCTTACGTGCTGTTGAAAGTTATGCGCATGTATACGGTTTTCAGGGTTATGAAGCGTCGCCAGAACCGAGTCATATTATTCAAGGTGCAGAAACGTTACAATTCGGAGATATTCAATTAACCGTTTTCTTCACTCCAGGTCATGCTCCAGGTCATGTTGTATTTTACAATGCGGAAAATCATTTTGTAATCAATGGCGATGTATTATTTAATGGAAGCTTTGGACGAGTAGATTTACCAGGAGGTGATATTGAAATTTTAAAAAAATCAATTCACGAAATCATGTTTCAATTACCTGAAGAAACAGTTGTTTATTGCGGTCATGGTCCATCTACAACAATTGGAAAAGAAAAGCGTTCGAATTACATCTTAAATTTCTAATTGTTCGATGCGCATTGGTATTAATACTCGTTTTTTACTCTCTTCTAAAATGGAAGGCTTTGGCTGGTACACTTTTGAGATAGCGAAAAGATTGGTGTTAAAGCATCCTGAACACGAATTTATATTTTTCTTTGACCGCCCATATGACGAGAAATTTATTTTTGCCAAAAACGTTACGCCCATCGTCCTATCACCGCCTGCTAGACATCCATTACTTTTCATTTATTGGTTTGAATTTGCGCTGAAAAAAGCGCTGAAAAAGCAAAGAATTGATGTTTTTTTCTCGCCCGATGGTTATTTATCTCTAGGCTCAAATGTTCCACAAATTGGTGTGATTCACGATATCAACTTTGAACATTTCCCTGAAGATATTCCATTCACTCCTCGCATTTATTTGCGACACTATTTTCCAAAATTTGCGAAAAAAGCAAGCAAGATTATCACTGTGTCAGAGGCAAGCAAATTGGATATCGCTTCAACCTACAACATAGATATTTCGAAAATTCAAGTAGCCTGGAATGGCGCTTCTGAGCATTTTAAACCAGTTGATGAATTAACAATTTTAAATACCCAAAAACAGTATAGCAACGAGAAACCATATTTTCTTTTTGTTGGAGCAATTCATCCTCGTAAAAATGTCAAGCGATTAATTGAAGCATTTATACAATTCAAAAAAAGTTCACAAACTGAAATTCAATTGGTGATCGTTGGAGAATCACTTTGGAAAAACAATTCGTTGAACATTTCTATTTCAGAAGATATATCATCGCACATTCATTTTACCGGCCATTTGCCAATCGAGGAATTAGCGAAAGTGATGGGCTCAGCATTTGCCTTAACCTACATTCCTTATTTTGAGGGGTTTGGAATTCCATTAGTTGAAGCAATGAAATGTGGCGTTCCTATTTTATCTGGTGATAAAACATCTCTTCCTGAAGTTGCTGGTAACGCAGCTATTTATTGTGATCCATTTGATGTAGCCGATATTGCCCAAAAAATGAAAGAAATAACAACTTCCGATAGTTTACGTGAAAAGCTAAAAAAGAATGGAGTGGAACGATCGAAACTTTTCAGTTGGGATGTATCTGCTGAAATTGTTTGGAAAGAAATAGCTGCTTTGAATATAAAGTAAAAAATTCAATTGTTTTCGTTCAATCATTTGAATAAGTAAATGAATTCGGTATATTTGGATATAATCTAATCAATATAAAATGAAGAAGTCACTATTATTACTATTTACTGCAATTTCACTTTATTCCGCTGCACAAGTTAAATTATCGAAAGATTTTACTCTTGAAGCAAGTAAGCCTTTCCCAGTAGTTGATGCTCAGAACAAGCAATATTTCGCTGTTGGCAACAATAATTCAATTTCAATCAAAACTGATGGTGAAATTGTAACAGTGCAAAAATTCGATGGTGCTTCAATGAAGGAAGTCTCAAGAAAAGTATATGAAGACTTTCCAAAATACACGAAAGTTCAAAGAATCATTCAAACAAAAGACGCACTTGTTTATATCTTTGAAGCATACAATAAAGGCGAAAAAACGTTTACCGTTTATTCAAGAGAAGTCAATATTGAAAGTGGTGCTTTTGATAAAGAAAAAGTATTGTTTACCACAAGTCGACCTGTTGTTAATGCTGGAAGAGATGCAGATGGAAAAACTCCAATGGGAGAAAACGATGCTCGTATGTTCAAAATGGAAGGAACAAAATTTGATGTTTTTCAGTCATTTGACAAATCAAAAGTCTTAATTCAATTCAAGGTTAAACCTTTAGAAAAATCAGATGCCGTTAATAAAGATGAAATCGGATTCTATGTTTTCGATAGTAAAATGACAAAAGTATGGGGTGGAGAAGTTAAAATGCCTCATACGGAAAAAGAAATGAATAATTTAGCGTATACTGTTGGTTCTGATGGAACAGCGTTTATGATGCTCTATTTGAACGCAACAAAAAAGTTTGAATTATTAAATATTAAAAGTCCAAAAGAAGTTGAACAATACCCACTTGCTATAAATGGAGACCTTGTTTTCCAACGTTTCAATTTATTGGAAGATAATAAAGGAAGCATTATGTGTGCAGGCTATTACGCAAATGGAATCGATTTCAAAGTGAGTTGGACTGGTGCATCTGCTTTAAGTTTTAATACCAATGGAATTTATTGCTTCAAAATGACAACAAAGGGTGTTGTTTCCGATTTATGGGATTTAGAATTTCCTTTAGAATTAATTCAACAATACAATACAGACAAGGAACAAGCAAAGAATACTTCACGTGAAGCAGATGGGAAAGCTGGGATTGCTGATCTTAAAATGTTAGAATTCATAGCTCAAAAAGATGGAAGTTATATTGTAATCGGAGAACAACAGTACATTCGCTCAGAAATGGTTATGACCTCTATGTCGAATATAAACAGATATGGGCATGTTGTTATTACTAAAATTAGCAATGAAGGTAAAGTTGTTTGGGCGAAAAAACTACCGAAAAATCAAGCTGGTGTAACCGGAGATAGCTACAAACCATATTTTGAAGGTCAAATGAGTATTAAATACGTAAATGGAGATGATTCTCATTATATTTTGTGTATTGATAATCCTAAGAACGGTGAATTAGCATTGAATAAAGCTCCGTTAGAGCATAAAAATGGTGCTGGAGGATATTTAACTGCTTTTAAAATAAATGATGCAGACGGAACTATTGAAAGACATACGATTGCTGAATTAGAAAATATGGATGGAATAACTGCATATCAGTTTCAAGTAACGCGTATACTTGGAATAGCAAATAAAACATTTTTATTAGAGGTATATAAGAAAGATAAAGAGGATGCAAATATTAAAATTACTTTGAATAAATAGCATTTAAAATATAATTTGACAAAAGCACTGATAATTTCATCAGTGCTTTTTTTTTACACTAAGGAATTACACTAATGCATCAGCAAACGATTTACGTTTAGAGAATGTAATGGAAATAGGATGTCTTATTAAACCTTTTCATTATAAGAATGACTTTGGTCGCACATATAACTCTATAATTTTCTAACTTGACGTCCGATGCTGCGCGTAAGAAGTATGAAAAGTGAACTAAACGTAATAAGTCTAGCGCATCTAACTTCACTAATTAAGTTTGAACTAAATTGATTGTAGGATACTGACTCTTAACAACAACTTTAAGGAACAAAAACATCTCGGTTTTACATTAAACAAAAAAGCCATCCGTCAGTTGACAGATGGCTTTTTTTAATCCTTTGTTTTATCTTATTGTGTTTTCAATTCTATGAATTGATAATCGTGGTATTTTGCTGTGT
>VFKM01000006.1 GCA_009885545.1 Flavobacteriales bacterium | reverse complement strand
TTTTCACAGACTTTTTCAGTTGAATGGCAGCTTGCCGAAGTAATTGCCTCAGAACTCATTTTGCCTACTTTGAATTGTTTGTCATTCATAGTAGTAATGATTTTTACCATTTCATCTGCTGTGATGATATTAGTGTCGAATGAAATTTCTGCATTTTGAATCTTTTTCTTATCATCGAAATTGATGAATTCAACACGTGCAACTCCTTTTGTTGCTCTTAATTCTTTTCTGATACTTCCGCCACAACCCATTTCGCAGGTCATGCCTTCAATTTCTATTGAAAGAATACGATTTGCATTTACTTGTACTTTCGCTTCTTTTTGTCCTTTTTCAGTGCGAAGATGAATCACCTTTGGTTCTGAACTACAAGCTCCTAAGATTAAAGCGGAAGAAATAACAATAGCAAAATTTTTCATCGTATTTGAATTGAATTGCACCAAAGATAAGTGAAAAGTATTCAGATGGTTACAAAATTATGTTAAAAGTGCTGCCCTTGTTCTCGATACATCCGCCCCGTCAGTTCGAGTAGGGCTTTGCCCGTATCGAGAACAAGGGCGGACACTCGAACTGACGGGCAGCACTTCAAACGAATTATTATTCTAAATTCCAATCTCAGTTCGAGTAGGTCTTTGTTCTTGTATAATTCCCGTCAGTTCGAGTAGGGAGCGCAGCGGACGTATCGAGAACAGACGGGAATTCGTATATTTGCAAAAAAAATAGCATGAAAATCAAAGAAGCAGCTTTCGTCGTATCTAATACAGATCACAAATTATGTCCAAGTGATGGAATGCCAGAATTTGCATTTATCGGTCGTTCAAATGTGGGAAAATCTTCTTTGATAAACATGTTGGTTGGAAATAAGAACCTTGCAAAAACTTCTGGTCGACCAGGGAAAACGCAATTAATCAATCATTTCATCATTAACAAAGAATGGTATTTGGTCGATTTACCAGGATACGGTTATGCCAAAGCTTCGAAAACTTCTCGTGCACAATGGGAGAAATTTATTTCTGAATATTTGACGCAAAGAGAACCTTTATTGAACGTATTTGTGTTGTTAGATTCCCGTTTAGAGCCTCAGAAAATAGATCTTGAATTCATGAATTGGTGCGGTGAAAAGCAGATTCCATTCTCAATGGTATTCACAAAAATCGACAAATTGTCTTCGTCTGCACTTGCAAAAAATTTAATGAAATACAAGAAAGAAATGTTGAAATATTGGGATGCTTTACCTCCGATATTTACTACTTCTGCAACTTCCGCTTTCGGACAGGAAAAGGTGTTGAATTATATTGATCAAATCTTAAAAAACACAGTTGACAATTAATAATTGACAATCTTTGCATAAAACTTAATTGTTTTTAAGGGTTTTTATAATAGAATTAACAGGCGATTAAGCTTTCCTTTTTCAAAGAGAATAGAATCGTGTTTCGCTATTTCAGCGACTACACAATAATCAAAAACAAAAAGCCCTCGGGAAATGCGAAGGCTTTTTAAAACTTTTTTTTCGATTAATTTATTTTATCACCATGAGCTTATTTGTGACAATTACGCTGTCATTGTTATCTCTCAATTGGTAAAAGTATGTTCCTGCAGTTAGCTTATCCAATTGAACTACTGTCAATTCTTGATTAACTGCTTGTGTAACGATTATTTTCCCAAGAATATCGACAATTTCAATCGATTTTACATTTGGAGAAGTAATCACAAAATTCACATCACCATTTGTAGGATTAGGATATACTGCAACCAGATCTTCGCTTTTTTCAGATATAGAAGCTTCATTTTGAATAACGGTAATTTCCTGACACGACGTGAGCGTTTCACAAGCGCCAGTAATAGTCAGACAAACTGTGTATGTTCCTGGAGAAGTATAAATGTGTGAGGTATTGAACATTGTACTGTTCGTTCCATCTCCGAAATCCCAATAACTACTTCCTCCCTGTGATCCATTCGTAAAAGTAACAGCTAGGAAATTCTCAGAATAGGTAAAATTGACAATAACAATCAACGGCTCTGTAATGACAACAGAATTTGTGGCTGTACAACCGTTTATATCTGTAACGTCTACGGTGTATGGTCCAGGAGTAAGAGGTGAATAAATGTCCGTCGCAGGGCCACCTTGCCATTGATAAATGTATCCCGAACTGCCTGATGCAACAGCCGTAGCTGAGCCATCCGCTGCTCCGTTGCACGAAACATTCGTCGCATTGATAGCAACATCTAAAACAACCGAATAATCCAAGTTATAATTAATCAGCGTATCACAGCCCGCTGCATCTGTTATCGTTACGAAATAAGATCCAGGATCTAATGCAGCAAGACTATTTACGTCTCCTCCATTCAATCCCCAATCATAAACATAACTACCTGCACCACCAGTCACTGCGAGATTGATAGTTCCATTATCAAGTCCTACACATGGCGGTGTAACAACAGTGGCTGCAACATCAAAATTACAAACTGTTGTATTGCACGTAGCGTTGATAAGTTCATCCAATGTATTCCTTGAATTCAATCGACCTCCTGTAATAAAGCGCGTTGCCAATTGTGTTTTCGGATCGGTCCCTGCCAATAAAGCGGCAAGTACTGCATCTGCTCCTGCTTGAGGATCGGCAATGACCAAATCCATAAAGTCATTACATGGTATCGAATAAGCCAAACCTATAACTCCCGCTGTCAGCGGACAAGAAAATGAAGTTCCTGTTGTAACAGTAGTTCCTGTTGTGCCGTTTGTAGTTACTACGTTAATCCCCGGCGCTCCAAATTCAATCGTTTGATCACCATATCCTCCAGCAGTATTATCGTTATTGCCAGTCCTACCAACTCCAATCATATAATCACTCGCACAAGCAGTCGGCATATCTCCTACCACATCAACATCAAGGTTTTGATTGGTCGTTGCACCAACGTTTAGGATTCCATATACACCTAAGGTATCATAAAATTGACACCATAAAGGATAACTGTTCGGATTCGCCTCGTCAATTCCCCAAGAAGCACTTGTTGCTACGACAAAAGCTCCAAGCGTACCACCGGAGTTATTCCATTGTTGTCTTAACACTAACGGGTATGTATACGCTGAGACTACATTCGCTTGAGTTAAACTTCCGCCCATATTAAGAACCATAAGTTTCACATCCCAGTTTGCACCGACCACATTTAACCCATTGTCTCCTTTCGCACCGATCATTCCCAAGCAGTTGGTACCGTGACTTCCCGTGCCGGTATTATCATTGTTCGATCCTGTGTTCCACCCGTTATAATCATCAATATATCCATTACCATCATCATCGATTCCGTTTCCATCAATTTCGTTTGGGTTCGTCCATCTGTTCGGCGATAAATCCTGATGATCTAAATTTCCACCTCCTCCTTCAACCAAACAAACAACGATGTCATGGTTTGTTGCAGTCTTTCCACCTTGCGTAATGTCCCATGCTAAATCTGAATCGATATCCGCATCAACCGTTCCTCCACCTTGACCATAATTATTATGATGCCATTGAGTCCCCAAAGTCGGATCTCCCGGCAACGTAGATCTCATTTGCACATGATAGTTATAATCGGCAACAGAAATATCTGCTTGCGAATAAAACCAATTTTGAACACTTTTAGCCGAAACAGACTGCTCATCGAATTTTACCAGCCAAATACGCATTGGTTTTGATAATTCTTCAACTATTTCAATTCCGAATGAACTTGGTGCTCGACTAATAACAGCTGATAAATTAGTATTGGCGGTAATTTGAACGAGCATTTCCCCGTCGACATACGGTTTGTTATCAAAATGAGTTTTACCTTCTTGACCATTCACGGTCAGTGTTAAAAAAAATAGTGCATAAATAACTAGTAAACAATGTTTCATAAGACGCTTTATTTAAAATAATATCCGAAAATAAGTAATTATTGCGTTACGGCATTCATCTCTTTTAGTATATTTTGAACTATTTTGTTTCCAATGATTATTTATTGTTGCGTAATAATTGTTATTTGTCGATTGATAATTGTCAATTGAAAACTATCTTTGTGCGATGGAAATTAAAGAAGACAAATTAAAGGAAGTTATCTCCCACGCAAAAGAATACGGATTTGTATTCCCTTCTTCAGAAATATATGATGGATTAGCTGCAACATATGATTATGGGCAACTGGGTTCTGAATTAAAAAATAATATAAAAGCATATTGGTGGAAATCAATGGTGCAAATGAATGATAATATTGTTGGAATCGATTCGGCAATTTTTATGCATCCAACGATTTGGAAAGCTTCTGGACACGTTGATGCGTTTAATGATCCATTGATTGATAATAAAGATTCTAAAAAGCGTTACCGTGCGGACGTTTTATTGGAAGATCATATTGAAAAAATCCGTCAAAAGATTGATAAAGAAGTTGAGAAAGGATTGAAACGTTTTGGAGATGATTTCAATGAAACAGAATTTCGCGCAACGAATCCAAATGTATTGCGAAATAGAGAGAAAATCACTGAGATTGAAGATCGAATGCGTGATACTTTGGGGAACAATGATTTGGAAGGGCTTTATAATTTAATCGTTGATTTAGAGATTGTTTGTCCAGTGTCTGGTTCTCGTAATTGGACTGAAGTGCGTCAATTCAATTTGATGTTTTCAACTGAATTAGGTTCTGTGGCAGGTGATGCATCCACAATTTATTTGCGACCAGAAACGGCTCAAGGTATTTTTGTGAATTTCTTGAACGTTCAAAAATCAGGACGTATGAAGATTCCTTTTGGGATAGCTCAAATTGGAAAAGCATTTAGAAATGAAATAGTTGCACGTCAGTTTATTTTCCGTATGCGCGAATTTGAACAAATGGAAATGCAATATTTTGTTAAACCAGGTGAAGAAATGAAATGGTATGAACACTGGAAAAACACCAGAGTAAAATGGCATAAAGCACTTGGATTGGGTGAAAATAAATACCGGTTCCATAATCACGATAAACTGGCGCATTATGCAAATGCCGCTGCCGACATTGAATTTGAATTTCCATTTGGGTTTAAGGAATTAGAAGG
>VFKM01000003.1 GCA_009885545.1 Flavobacteriales bacterium | reverse complement strand
CTGCATTGATTCCAGTGAAAGAAGCGATGTTACCCGCTCCACTCGCAGCTAAACCAATTGATGTATTATCATTTGTCCAGTTGTAAACTGTTGAACCACTATTTCCTGTAAATGTTACAGCTGTTGTTGTTGTATTAGCACATAAAATTTGATCCGCTGGGTCTATAACCGTAGGAACTGGATTTACTGTAATTGTAAATGTTTGAGGTGTCCCGGTACAAAGACCAAGAACAGGTGTTACAGTAATTGATGCAGTTTGAACAGTTGAACCAGCATTGATTGAAGTGAACGAGGCAATGTTACCTGTACCACTAGCCGCAAGACCTATTGATGTATTGGTATTTGTCCAATTGTAAACAGTAGAACCACTATTTCCTGTGAATGTCACTGCAGTCGTTGAAGCACCTGCACACATAACTTGATCTGCAGGATCTACAACTGTTGGAACAGGATTTACAGTAATTGTAAACGTTTGAGGTGTACCGACGCAACCAGCAAGCACTGGTGTTACAGTAATAGTTGCAACTTGAGCGGTAGCTCCTGCATTAATACCTGTAAATGATGCAATATTTCCCGTGCCACTTGCTGCAAGGCCAATTGAGGTATTATTATTTGTCCAATTATAAGTAGTTAAACCACTGCTTCCCGTAAAGGTTATACCTGTTGTTGCCGTATTTGCACACAAAACTTGATCTAATGGATCATCAACTGTAGGCAGCGGGTTAACAGTTATTATCATTTGATCAGATATAGAACATTGGGAATCTGTCACAGTAAATGTGATAGTGACGGCGCCAGAAAAACCAGGCGGGGGTGTATAGGTGGGTGTTAAAGTCGTTGCATTAGTAAGTGTACCTGTACTTGCTGTCCAGGCAACCGTCGTTGCGCCTATAGTTCCTGAATAAGACCCACTTAATGCCGCAGTAGTATTGTTACATATTGCTTGGTCAACACCAGCGTTAGGAAGTATTAAGCAACAATAAATTCCAGCACTTAGAACTTCTGGAATATCAGCTGCACAACCTAACTGAGTCCAGTTACCTATTTCACCATCAGAATATGTTTTTATTGAAACGCTACAGTCCGGGTTGGTAGCGCAATTAGTAGTAGCAGTCAAACTAAAACAAATATTCCAATTCAACCCACTTAGAGATCCATCACAATCTCCCATAGAAACAACCATTCCACACATCCCGTTTCCATCTCCCCAAGAATTATCTGGATCTGCAGGAACTGAACCACCTGTTTGACTTGAAGCGGTGAAGAACCATCCTGCCCCGACATTGGCACTTGTTGTATTATATAAAACACTTCCTGAAGGAAACCAACCCCAGTTACCAGGACAAAAACTTCCTTGTTGAACGCCACCAACAGATGGTAAAAAATCTGAAGAAGTAACAGTTGGCATACCTTGAGCATTAAAAGAAGAAGCATCCCAGCAATCACCGAAAGTTGGAACTATACCTTGAAGCCAGTTACAACCAGATTGAACATAATTATTAATTGTATAACAGAAAGTAACAACTTCTCCAGGATTGTAAGGTCCTCCAACAGGTGTTGTACCGTCTGTAGAAGATGATTCAACCAAAGTAGCACCGATATTACACGCTGAAGCATCCGCTTGAGGAGTTACACATAAATTAAAAGTACCTACTTGTCCTAGTGGAGCTGAAACACCTATTAATATCGTTGTGCCGCCTGGAACAGACATATTACCAGAAACAGCTCCAGCTGCACCTGAATAACATTCATTAGCATCATCATATATGGTGAATGTACTACAATCAGTAGTGCTGAAAACAGCGAAAGTTGGATTTGTTGTAGAACTTGTAATATTTATTTGCAACGTAGCAGTACCTGCTGGAGTCGTAACAGAATACCAAATTGTTGGATTTGGCAAATCATAACAATTAACCCCTGGAAAATCCGGACCAGCTGTCTGATCTGCATCATTACATTGAATTGGCGCACAAAACTGTGTACCCAATGCCCCTAAAGCCAAATTGATTGGTGTCGCACATGCGGTAGGATTACAAGGCGCCTTCGAACGATCAGGTTTAAACCCAGGAGGATAACTACCCATGTTATTTTCAATAGTAAATATTCCAGGGTACGATTTATCCTGAGCAAAGGAATTAGAATAATATAAAATGCTGATTAGAGCGATTAAATGAAGTAGTCTTAATTTCATAGGTAAATAGTTTTCAATCAAAATACTGTAAATAATTTAGCAAAAATAAACAAATTAGTGATAATCCTAAAAAATTAATTGATTATTATAAATTAATCATTTGTCATCGATAATAACATATGATTCAATTAATATTTCAACCATGACTTTATTAAAAAATCTATGATTTATATGGATTTGTATATCAATGTATATATTTGTTTAAAAAAAATATGGGTCAATCCAGAATATTATACATTTTCATTTGTTCTCTTTTTGTTTTATCAGGAATAGCCGCATTAATATACCAAGTTGTCTGGTTTAAACAATTGTCTTATTTCATAGGTAATACAACCTATTCGCAGTCAGTTGTTTTAGCTACTTATATGGGGGGACTTGCTGTTGGAGCATGGTTTTGGGGCAAAAAAGCTGATACACTAAAAAATAGTTTATTTCTTTTTGCGATTTTAGAAATTGCCCTTGCATTATACTGTTTCTTTTATTCTCCGATATTTTCATTTGTTGAGGAACTTTTTTCTGCAACTGTTATTAGTAATAAATGGGAAAGCGATGGTTCTTCTGTCTTGTTTTTAAAATTTTTAGTGAGTGGCGCCACTATATTTTTTCCAACTTTTCTTATGGGTGGAACACTACCTGTCTTAGTAAGATTTTTAAGTTTAAAAGTTGATCAAGTAGGGAAAAACGTATCGATCCTATATTTTATCAATAGCTTAGGCGCAGTGATTGGAACATTATTAGCAGGTTTTTATCTAATTCAGGCTTTTGGATTAACAAAAACAACCTATTTTGCTGCACTCGTTGAATTATTTGTAGGATTAGCCAGTTTATTTCTAGCCAAATATTCATATGGTAAATTAAAAGCAGAAAATGTTATCGATCATTCAAAAAAAAATGAAAAAACCAAAATAATAACTATTAGTAAGAAACAATTTAATTTAATAATTGCTATTGCAGCTTTCTCTGGATTTAGCGCTATGATTTATGAGGTTGTTTGGTTGCGTTTGTTGATTCCTGTATTAAGTTCTTCAACTTATTCTTTCACTATAATATTAGCTGCATTTATTACAGGAATAGCGATAGGAAGTTACCTCACTTTCAAATACAATGACAAGATTAAATCCCCACTTCTCTTTGTAGGTTATTGTCAATTATTTATTGTTATCTCCATATTTGTAACGCTACCTTTCTATGAGTACTTACCATATCAAATTTGGAAAACTATTAACTCTACTTTGAATGAGGAAAGTTCTTATTCATATTATCTATTTGTTCAATTTATATATGTCTTTATAGTCCTGGTTTTACCTACAATTTTTATGGGTATGTCTTTACCTGTGCTAAGTAGGTTTGCTGTTTCCGATGTTAAAAAAAGTGGGAAAACTATTGGAAACATTTTTGCGGTTAACACCCTTGGAACTGTCCTTGGCTCATTAATTACAGGATTGATTTTGATTCCTTTTATTGGTATTTATTTGACAATTATCACAGCGATACTGATAAACTTAATATTGGCTTTAAGTGTTTTCAAACAAAAGGATTTGATAACTCGTAATTTGAAAATAATAATAGCGTCTGCCATTATCATGACAGGATTTATATTTTTTAAGAATGTAAATAGTCAATCATGGGCTTATCCAATAATGTTATCACAAGTACCGAGACAAATTAACAGATCAACCCCCCCTGAAACTTATGACGAATTTATTGCTGGTTTAAAAAAACACGATCAAATTTTATATTACAATGAAGGGATCGGAGGAACGATTATAGTTGGTAAAAATAAGGATCAAATTTATCTTTCTACAAATGGAAAAGGAGATGCCAACTCAGTAACTGATCTAAGGACTCAAGTTTCATTAGGTCAGACCCCCATTATTTTACACCCAAAGGCTGATTCAGTTTTTGTTATTGGATATGGTGCTGGCACTACCATTGGCAATGTTATGACTCATCCTAATGTCAAATATGCGGAAGTTGCAGAAATTTCAGGAGAAGTAATCGAAGCATCTTCACATTTTAACAAGATCAACGAACAGCCCCTTAAGAGAAAAAATCTAAAAGTCATTAAGGATGATGGCGTCTCAGCATTGAGACTATCAACTCATAAATACGATGTAATTATTAGTCAACCATCAAATCCATGGTCAGCGGGAGTCGGAAACTTATTTACTAAAGAATTTTTTCAAGATTGCAAGAAAAAATTAAGGCCAGGAGGATATGTTGCTCAATGGTTTAGTTTTTATGAAATGAATGACAAAAGTTTACGTTTAATATTGAGAACAGCTTTAGATCAATTTAAATATGTGAGCCTTTGGCACATAGGATCATCTGACATCTTATTACTTTGTTCGGAGACACCGTTCAAATTTGATCTCGATCAAATTGAAAA
Source organism: Flavobacteriales bacterium (assembly GCA_009885545.1). Lineage (GTDB taxonomy): Bacteria > Bacteroidota > Bacteroidia > Flavobacteriales_D > Crocinitomicaceae > M0103. The sequence continues at coordinate 8,135 of VFKM01000003.1, read as the reverse complement.
AAATTACAACGGCGTAAAAGACAAATTGAAGGAAATCAATATAAATACTTTCAGCACATTTCTTTCTCAACAAATAATTTCATCTACAGAAAATTTAAAAAATTATGTAGGACCAGGTGAAATTAATACTGAAGATCACCCTTTATTAGAATTATGGGCTCCAGAAGCATATTTTTACAATTCAGAACCTACTAAATTCATTGTACTTGACGAACGAAAACGATTTGATCAAAGCAACAATCTTCTTTTGAAAAAATACATGAAGAAAAAAGGTGGACTTACACAGGAAGAGATTCTTCAAACCGGTTTATTTCAGTCACTTGGTGGATGTAAAGAACTTGCATTTTATATGGCAGAACTCAATCCTGACATTTATGTAACGTGGTCACGAAAAGCTGAAATGGCTGGTGACAATAATAAAGCAATGGAATATCTTGAAATGGCTTCAAAAAAAGGGAAGATACAGCTTGGCGATCTACATCGGCAAAAAGCCATTCTTCACGGTAAAAATGGTGATTTCGCGAATGCAATTAGTGAGATTAATATGTCTATTAAAGAAAATCCAGCCAATGCAAATTCACATTATCAGAAAGGAACATTTCATTTATCATTAAAGGAATATCAAAAATCAATGTTAGCCTTAGAGCAAGCCATAAAACTTGACCCTTACCTAATTGACGCCTACAATAATTTAGCTATTATTAAAGGCCAACAAAAAGACTACCAAGGTGTTGTTGACATACTGGACAAAGCGGTTGTTATCTCAGATGAAAATTCAAAAGTCTTTTTCAACCGAGCCTATGCTAAAGGATTTCTAAGCGATTTCAATGGTGCTATTGAAGATTTCACTATGACCATAAAATTAGACCCTGGTAATGGTCAAGCATTGATTCTTCGAGGAAGAGCCTATAGTGCGATTGGAAAAAAAGAAGAAGCTTGTGCAGATTTTTTCAAAGCGAAAACGATGGGGGTTTCTGGAGCCGCGGAATCGATAACTCAGTTGTGTCAGTAATTTTGATCAAATATTTTCATTCCATACAATCGCAAGGTGGGTCAAATTTAATTGTTACCCACGGAATTGTTTTCTGAAAGTTCTTTTGATATGTTGGGCCATACTTGATTCCTTGCAAATCTAGGTACTTTAGATTTGTTAAATTAGTAAATGATGCTGGGAAAATAGCAATTGGTGTGTCCCATAGATCAATCGTTTCCAACTTTGTGCAATAACCAATACATTCTGGGATTCTATCAAATGAATTTCTATTAGCAATTAATGTTTTTAAATTACCCAAATTACATATTTCAATTGGAAAATTTTGAAGCTCATTTTTTGAAATATCAAGTAATTCTAAATCACTAAATTCACCTATAAAATCAGGCAAATCAGTCAACTTATTTTTACTTACATTGAGTCGTTTTATTTTTTCAAATCTTGCCAATTCATTTGGTAGTTCTGTTAGTTTCATTTTTTCAAATGAAATAGCAAAAACTGTATCTGGATTAGCAAAAGTTAGGGCAGACCAATGGAACTCAATGATGGAATCAGTTTGAGCAAGGCAAGACAATCTAAATAATACTATCAATAATAGAACGAATAGTTTCCTCATCTTTTTTCAATTGAATTTTTAACGCTTCAATACCGTCGAATTTTTGTTCTTCTCTCCATTTAGATAAAAACTGTACTATAACTTTTTCACCATAAATATCTTCAGTAAAATCAAAAATATTAACTTCTATCGTTTGGTTATTTTCTTTACTTATTGTCGGCTTAAAACCAATATTCAGCATACCCTTTCTCCAAATTCCTTTTACATTAATTCTTACTGCATAAACACCTTTTGCTGGAACTAATTTCAAATCACTGTTCAATTCAATATTTGCAGTTGGATAACCAATAGTTCTTCCTAGTTTTTTTCCATCTACAACCGTTCCAATTATTTGAAAAGGAATCCTTAAAAATTCATTTGCTAAAAGAATATCCCCTTTTAAAATGGCTTCTCTAATTTTTGTTGAACTAACATTAACAGCATCAATTTCTTGAGCAGGAATCTCGATGACCTCAAAATCAAATTTTTTAGATACTGTTTTCAAATATGCTAAAGAACCTTCTCTATTTTTACCAAATTGATGGTCATAACCTATAACAAGTTTCTTAACTTTTAATTGCTTAACTAAAAAATCACGCACAAACTCCAGGGCTGTTAATTGAGAAAAATCATGCGTAAAAGGGTAAACAATACAGTTCTGCAAACCCATTTTTGATAATTTATCTAGTTTTTCTTCTTGCGTTTGAATTAATTTCAATCCATGATCAGTAGGATTCAAAACCATTCTTGGATGAGGATAAAACGTAAATAAAACGGACTCACCGTTAATTTTTTTGGCTTCTTTATTTAATTGTTCAATTATCTTTTGATGACCGATATGCACTCCGTCAAAAGTCCCTATTGTTAAAACAGGATTTGGAATACTAAGTATTGAATTAAAATCGTTAAAAATTTTCACTAAAATCAATTATTTCTCAAAAGTAAGCATTCTATCATGGATGTTTGCAAAAGAAAAGCGAGGAAATAAAATTCCCTCGTTTTCTACTATCTTTAATTAATGATTATCTAATCAACGTACTATTTCCATGGCCTGTTAAAGCATCACCATATTCCTACCACTTCATATTTAAAGAAACAAACACGATCTTAATTAGCTGATTTTCTGATTCTTATTGGAAAAAGCACGGGAGCTCCCAGTTGTGAATCATACGAGTAATAGGTGTTTCATAAACTATAACAATTTTAACAAAAAAATACACTTTGAACCTTCTTAAAAGGTTGCACCAATCAATGAAATAAGAAACCCAAGTAGAGATAACATCACTAATTTTATTTTTTTTCAAGATAAATGTTGAATCAAAAAAAAAATAGTATACTTTTGTCCCAACTTTAAACTAATTAATATGAAAAAAATCTTTACTCTTTTATTTGCGTCTATTTCGGCGTTAAGTGCTACGGCACAATGTCCTGCTGGACAAGGATTGGTAACAGTTGATGTTACGACTGATGCTTATGGTTATGAGTGTTTCTGGAATGTTACTGCTCCAGGTACTGGTTGTACTGGACCTGTTCTTGCTGGTCCATTTGGTAACCTAACAATGACTTGTGCTAGTGCAGGTGTTCAATTACAAGAACCTTCAGGATACGCGAATATGACAGTGATTACTGAAACTGTTGGATGTGTTACTTATGGTACTTGTGCTGATTTAAACTGGGTAGATGATTGGGGCGATGGTGGTGGAAATTTCCAAGTAATTGTTGATGGAATTGCACAAGGTGCTCCATACGTTGCTGCTGGTGCTACAGACATGTCTATGACTTGGTCTGTTTGTATTGCTTCTCCAATGGTAAACAATGTAGATATGATGGCAGCTGCAAATGGTTACACAAAAACGCCTATGTCACAAGCTACAAATTTAGGATCTGCTGGTTCTATTACTTCAATGGGTGCTGGTAACGTTACTGGCGCTACAATGAGTGTTGTTGTATTGAATGGGGCAACTCCTGTTTACACAGCTACATCTGCAGCTCAAAATATTGTATCAGGTGCTACTGCGAATTTCTCTTTAGCAGGATATGCTCCTACTGCAGCTGGAATGTATACAGTAACTTATACTTCTGATATTACAGAAACTGACGAAGATTTGTCTAACAATGTTTTCACAATGATGGTGGAAATTACAGATTCTATTTATGCTCGTGATAATGGAACACAAGCTGGAGTTTTAGGAATTGGTGCTGGTGAAGTTGGTTACTTAGGTAACATGTTTGAAGTAGAAAATAACGTTATGTTATCTTCAGTTTCTGCATTGATTGGTAACCAAACAGGTACAATGACTGGATCAACTTTAACTATGGCTGTTTTTGCTACTGATGCGGCAGGAACTCCTACAACTCAAATTGCAACTGCAACTGGTACTGTTGGCGCAACTGCTGATCAATGGTATACTTTAGACGTTTCTCCTAATGAGTATTTAGCTCCAGGAAAATATGTTGTTTGCGTTGTTGAAGATATCGCTTTACAACAAGAAGTTGGTACAGCTGTAAATGTTTTCACGCCATTAACTTCATGGGTTTCTTGGACTACTCAACCTTGGGCGAACACTGAAACTTTCGGTCCTGCATTTGCAATTACTTTTATGGTAAGAGCTAATATGAACCAATATGCGTCAGTTTCTGAATTGAATGAAACATCAATTACAGTTTATCCAAACCCAGCTCAAAATGAGTTGAATGTTTCAGGTGTTTCTGTAGGAGCTACAATCAATGTTTACAATAACGTTGGTCAAGTAGTTTTATCTACTGTTGCAGCAGACAACTTAATGAATTTAGATGTTGCTAACCTAGTTAGTGGTGTTTATACTGTTAAAACTATCAACGGAACAAACGTTGGAGTTGCTAAATTTGTTAAGAAATAATTTTCAAAACATATTTCAAGAAGCCGTTGGTCATTTGACTAACGGCTTTTTTTATGTCAAAAAATCTCTTAAGCTCATTTGTTACATCCTTATTTTTAATTTATATTTGTCAATAAACTGTTCTAAATGAAACAACCTATCCAGCTACTTATTTTTTGTGTTTTTTCTTTATTTCCTTTTTTTTCATCATCTCAATGTCTTGGAGGCCAAGTAATGGTGGATGTTGCAGTAGAAACTGATTCATGGGGATATGAAATTTTTTGGGATTTAACCCCAGCAGGAAATGGATGCGGCAATGGTACACTTTTCTCATTTGGTAATGTAGCACAAATTGGTTGTTCTGGTGCTGGGTTACAAACAGCAACTGGAGGGAATGGTTACGGAAGTAACACAACCATTAATGAAACGCTGGGTTGCCAAACAATTGGAGATTGTTTTGATATTAACTTTGTTGATGATTGGGGTGATGGTGGAGCAACATTCACAATAACAATTATGGGTATAGAGCAAGGGCCCTTTGTAGGTTCAGGAACAGGGAATGTTTTTAATTTTTGTGTTACTGTACCTTTTATTAATAACGTTGGTATTTCTTCGACAGACTATGAATACACTCAAATACCGTTATCTCAAATAGGTAACATTATTCAAGATGGAGTTATAACATCATACGGTGCTGGTAATGTAACTGGCACATCAATGAACATTGAAGTAATTAAAGATGTAACCTCTGTTTATAATATGACTTCGGCTCCCCAAAATATTAATGCAGGAATGACTTCGACATTCACTACCCCTTCCTTTACACCTACCTCAACTGGAGTCTACACAATTATCTATACTTCAACTATAAATGAATTAGATGAAGATTTATTAGATAATACATGGTCACATTCCTTTGAGATAACAGACTCTGTATTTGCAAGAGACAATGGGGTGAATGATTTAGGTGGAATTGGCATTGGTGGAGGCTTTGAAGGGCATATGGGAAATGTTTTCACAATCTCAAATAGTCAATTTTTAACTTCCATTTCTGCATTAATTGACAATTCAACCTCAAATATCGATGGAAAAACATTTGAACTTGAAGTTTTTACTCTTGATGGCTCAGGTACTCCTACAACCTTGTTAGCCACAACAGAATCAAAAATTATTAATGATGCCAACCAATGGTATGATTTAAAACTAATTCCTTCTCTTTATTTAATACCTGGAAGTTACTTATTGGCTATCAAACAAGATACAAGCTACCAACAACAAATTGGAGCTTCAAGCTCAATCTCCACCAATGGAACTTGTTGGGTAAGTTGGACAAATCAACCTTGGACTGTCTCTGAAACATTCAATTTTGATATTGCATTTATGATAAGAGCAAATCTAAATGCTGTTGCTGGAATAGAAAACAATATTCCTGGATTATTAAAAATATATCCAAATCCGGCGCAAGAATTCATAAAAATTACAAATTTAGAAATTGGGTCTGCTATAGAAATAATAAATAGTGTTGGTCAGAAATTAGTTTCATTCGTAACAACAGCCAAAGATGTTTCAATTGATTTAACCTCCTTTAAAAGTGGGTTTTACACGTTAAAAAGTACTTCAAATAAAGAAGTTCGTACTTCAAAGTTTATCAAGAACTAATTATATTTTCAACATTTTAAAAGCTGTTTAAATTTAAACAGCTTTTTTTTGTTCTTATTTTAAACAATAAATAATTGAAAGATGTTGTTTGAATACCACAAAAGTGGTATTTTTGCATAGAATTTGGCTTTTATTTATAATTAGTCTAAATAAACAAGGAGATGGTTACAGTTACAGATGCCGCAAAAAAACAAGCGCTTCGTTTAATGGAAGATGAAGGCAAAGATGGATATTTTATTAGAGTTGGAGTTGAGGGAGGAGGCTGTTCTGGATTAATGTATCAGTTGACATTTGATAACAGCGAACTTGAAGGCGACAAAGAATTCATGGACAATGGTATCAAAGTGGTTGTTGACAAAAAAAGCTACTTATACCTCATCGGTACAATCTTAGATTTTTCAGGTGGATTAAATGGCAAAGGTTTTGTCTTCAATAATCCCAATGCCGGAAGAACATGTGGCTGTGGTGAATCATTCTCCCTATAAATAATAACAACTTTCTCACCTCAAAAAATGGGATATACAGAAAACGAATTAGCGAAAGATTTAGAAAATCAAGAATATAAATTTGGTTTCGTAACGGATATTGAGTCAGATAAAGCTCCTAATGGATTAAACGAAGATATCATACGATTCATTTCAGCTAAAAAAAATGAGCCTGAATGGTTATTAGATCACCGTTTAAAAGCTTTTGCAACTTGGAAGACAATGACAGAACCTTCATGGGCTCATGTGCATTACACAAAACCGAACATGCAGGAAATCTGCTTTTATTCAGCTCCAAAACAATCGAAAAAATACGAATCTTGGGACGATGTTGATCCAGAAATGAAAGAAACCATGAAAAAATTGGGGATTTCAATGGAAGAACAAAAGCGTCTAACCGGTGTAGCAGTAGATTTTGTAATGGACTCTGTTTCTGTTGCAACTTCATTTAAATCTAAACTACAAGAATTAGGGATTATATTTTGCTCTTTTTCTGAAGCTGTTCAAGAGCATCCAGAACTAGTCAGAAAACACATGGGAACTGTTGTTCCAACAAGCGACAATTATTATGCAGCTTTAAATTCTGCAGTTTTTACGGATGGTTCTTTTTGCTACATCCCAAAAGGAGTTCGGTGTCCAATGGAATTATCTACTTATTTCCGAATAAATGAAGGAGGAACTGGACAATTCGAACGTACATTGGTGGTCGCAGACGAAGGTTCTTATGTTTCATACTTGGAAGGTTGCACTGCTCCACAGAGAGATGAAAATCAATTGCATGCTGCAGTAGTCGAATTAGTCGCACTTGAAAATGCTGAAATAAAATATTCAACAGTTCAAAATTGGTATCCAGGAAACAAAGATGGAGTTGGTGGTATTTTCAACTTTGTTACAAAACGTGGATTATGCGAGCGAAATGCTAAAATTTCTTGGACACAAGTTGAAACAGGTTCAGCAGTTACTTGGAAATATCCGTCTTGTATATTAAAAGGTGACAATTCTGTAGGTGAATTTTATTCAGTTGCTGTAACTAATAATTACCAGCAAGCTGATACGGGTACCAAAATGATTCATTTAGGAAAAAACACAAAAAGCACTATTATTTCTAAAGGTATTTCAGCGGGTAAATCACAAAACTCGTATCGCGGACTCGTTCAAATACACAAAAACGCCTCAAACGCTCGAAATTTTTCTCAATGTGATTCATTGTTGATGTCGGATGAATGTGGCGCCCATACTTTTCCATATATAGAATGTAAAAACAGCTCGGCAAAAATAGAACACGAAGCAACAACTTCAAAAATTGGCGAGGATCAAATATTCTATTGTCAACAGAGAGGAATAAACATTGAAAAAGCCATTTCTCTAATCGTTAATGGTTATTGCAAAGAAGTTTTAAATCAATTGCCAATGGAATTTGCAGTTGAGGCTCAAAAGCTTTTAGAAATAAGTTTAGAAGGATCTGTAGGATAAAAAATAATTCGGGATTCAGAATAAAAATATAATAGTATGATTAAGATTTCAAATTTACATGCATCAATTGATGG
>VFKM01000032.1 GCA_009885545.1 Flavobacteriales bacterium | reverse complement strand
TATGTTTCACAGATGTTTGGCAATTCGAAATTGATTACCAATTCCATTTCTTCCACATCAATTCCACGAGCTGCAATATCCGTTGCTACTAAAACTCGTATCGTTTTATCTTTGAAATTACTCAAAGCACGTTGACGATTGTTTTGACTTTTATTTCCGTGAATTGCTTCTGCTTTAGTACCGTGTTTCGCTAAATGCTTCACTACTTTATCAGCACCATGCTTTGTTCTAGTAAAAACTAAAACAGAAGTCGCTGGTTGCTCACTTAAAACATCAACTAACAAAGCATTTTTATTTCCTTTATCAACGAAATACAACGATTGTTTGATTATTTCTGCCGTCGAAGAAACCGGAGTAACTTCAACGCGAATTGGATCACGAAGAATTGTACTTGCCAATTTCAAAATCTCAGGCGCCATTGTCGCAGAGAAAAATAAGTTTTGACGTTTTTCAGGTAAAGCGCGGATCAATTTATTGACATCGTGAATGAATCCCATGTCTAACATACGATCTGCTTCATCCAAAACAAAAATCTCGACATCACGAATAGAAATAAATCCTTGCGTCATTAAATCCAATAACCGTCCAGGTGTAGCAACGAGAATATCAACTCCATTTTGTAATACGCCAGTTTGTTTGTTTTGATTAACACCACCAAAAATAACTGTGCTTCTTAATCCAGCATGTCGACCATACGCTTTTAAACTTTCGTCAATTTGAATTGCCAACTCACGAGTAGGAGTTACAATCAATGCTCTGATTTTCTTTTTACCAGTATATTCTTTATTCTGACTTAAAAGTTGAAGAATCGGAATAGAAAAAGCTGCTGTTTTTCCTGTTCCTGTTTGCGCACAACCCATAAGGTCATTCCCTTCTAAAACTAAGGGAATCGCTTGTTCTTGTATTGGTGTAGGCGTTGTATATCCTTCTTCTTCAATCGCTTTTAGAATTGGATCTATTATGTTTAATTCGTTAAAATGCATCTATATTTTGTTGTCAGAAAATGACTTTGTATTATCTAAAGGAAATTCTGTGTTAAAAGACAAAGGTAGGTTTTAAAGACTTCAGTTTAACAAACCAGATCAATCTTCTTAACGAAAAACCTTAATCTTTAGCAGGTGAAAAAACCTCAGCCATCATGCAACGTGCGCTGCCACCGCCCAATCGTTCTATAGTAGGAATTTCAACTACAAGAATCTTAGTGTGATTTTTCAGAACAATAATTTGCTCCGAAGTCAATGAATCGTGTGCGGTTTTACTCATGACAAGGTAACGCTCCTCATTTTCACCAATCACTTGCAACATATTTCCTGCAAAGCGTTCCAACTGATTCTCCGAAATCAATACGATCTCTTTTTCGCTGCGTTGCAAGGACCGAATGACACGCTGGCGCTCCTGCTGATCGTCGATTGAATCTGTGCAAATAACAGCGAATGATTCTCCAATCGTGAGTAAAACATTCGTATGGTAAATTGGTTTACGCTCTCCGTTTACAGTTTGAAACGCCGAAAAAGAAAGTGGTTTGTATCCAAAAATCTCACAAAATTCAAAGAAAAGCTCTTCGTTAGAGCGTTCAGAAAGAGCGCAATAAGCCACACTATTCTCTCTGTCAAGTAGTATACTACCAGTTCCTTCCAAATAAACATGTTGATCTTCAGCATCAGTCAAGTCGATTACTCGGTCGATCTTAAAACCTTTCTCTTCAATCATTTCCAACACATCATCGCGTCTTTCCAATCGACGATTTACAGCATACATCGGGTAGATTGCCACGTCCCCATTTGCATGAAAAGAGATCCAATTGTTGGGAAAGATGGAATCCGGTGTGCGAATTTCTATACGATCTTCCGCGACGATTACATTCACTCCCTTATCCTTCAAAACTGATACAAATCCATCAAACTCTCGTTGAGCAATTTGCAAAACACTAAAATCGTCAAGGTCCTCCTCTTGTTGTTGAAAATAATTATTGACTGCTGTCTCCTCATTCATACAAAAATGAAGCGGGCGAATCATTAGAATGGTGTTGGTAATTTGCATAGATTCGAATTATATTGGTAAAGTTAAACTTTCCAAAGTTAAAAAGTACTTATTCCTGTAAACCCTATTTTTTCAACGAAAACTATGTAATTCAACCCGTAATTCGCTTTAATCCTACCCTTTTTCGTGCAGTATCAACTTCTAAAACTCGGACTTCTACATGTTCATGCAATGAAATAAACTGAGCCGGATCTTCAACATAAACATCAGCTAATTGAGATTTATGAATTAAACCATTTTCCTTAATACCGATATTTACAAAAGCCCCAAAAGCAGTCACATTTGTTACAATTCCAGGTAAAATCATTCCAGTTCTCAAATCATCAATTGTACGAATAGAAGAATCAAATTCTAAAACTTTTGCTTGTTTTCGCGGATCTCGACCTGGTTTTTTCAACTCCTTTATGATATCATCAAATGTATACGAATCAATTTCTGGGAATTCTGTTTTTTTAATTTCCTTTAAAAGTGTTTCATTGCCGATCATTTCTTTCAAATCAACTTTCAGTTTTTTAGCCATTGCTTGAATCACTTTATAACTTTCTGGATGAACAGCAGAATTATCCAACGGATTTTCACCATTACGAACGCGCAAAAATCCAGCGGCTTGTTCGTATGCTTTGTCTCCCAATCGTTTGACTTTTTTCAATTCATCTCGTGATTTTATGCTGCCATTTTCAGTTCTATACGCAACAATATTTTCAGCCAACGTTGGTCCTAAGCCAGAAACATAACTCAATAAATAAGGTGATGCCGTATTTAAATCAACGCCAACTGCATTTACACACGAAACAACAACATCGTCCAGTGCATCTTTTAACAAAGGTTGGTTGACTTCATGTTGATATTGTCCAACTCCCACAGACTTTGGATCAATTTTTACTAACTCAGCCAGTGGGTCCATTAAACGTCGACCAATAGAAACTGAACCTCTTACCGTTACATCGTAATCAGGAAATTCTTTTCTCGCAATTGGACTCGCAGAATAAATTGATGCACCATCTTCTCTTACGGAATAAACATCTAAATCACGATCAAACCGAATACGTTTAATAAAACTTTCTGTTTCTCTTCCTGCTGTTCCATCTCCAATTGCAATGACTTCAACTTTATAAGCTTGCACCAATTGAGCAATTTTTGCTTGAGCAGGTCCACTTTCATTTTGTGGTGGATGCGGATAAATTGTGGCGTTCACAAGTAAATTTCCAGATTCGTCTAAACAAACAACCTTACATCCCGTTCTAAACCCAGGATCAATTGCTAAAACTCGTTTAGAACCAACTGGCGGAGCGAGTAATAATTGTCTCAAGTTTGTTGAAAACACTTTAATTGCTTCCTTATCTGCTTTTTCTTTGGCTTCACTCAGCACTTCATTTTCAATGGAAGGACACATTAATCTTTTATAGGATTCTTTACATGCTTCTGCAACAACATTTGAACAGCTATCATTTCCTTTGACAAAAAAACGTTCTAATTGTTCCAATGCTTCGTCTTGAACTGGTTGAGCTTTTAGTGAAATAAATCCTTCTCGTTCGGCTCTGATTAGTGCCAAAAAACGGTGAGAGGCACAGCGATTCAATTGTTCATTAAAATCAAAATAGTCACGGTATTTTTCACCTTCCGTTTCTTTTCCTTTCACCATTTTCGATTTGATAATCGCTTTTCGTTGAAAAAGCTGACGCATTCTAGAACGCGCAACTGCATTCTCATTAATCCATTCAGCAATAATATCTTTTGCTCCTGCAATTGCCATTTCTTCATCCTCGACTTCACCTTTCACAAATTTCTCTGCTAAATATTCAGGATCACCACCTCGTTGAGACATTATCATTTTAGCTAAAGGTTCTAATCCTAATTTCTTCGCTTTATCTCCTTTCGTCTGACGCTTTTGTTTGTAGGGTAAATAAAGATCTTCCAAACTATTTGAGTCGAAACACGCTTCAATTTTCTCCTTTAACTCGGTCGTTAATTTTCCTTGTTCGTCAATAGATGAAAGAATTGTTTTTTGACGGGCAATCAATTCATCGTGTTTTTTCGCTAAATCTCTAATTTGCGCCACTTCAACTTCATCTAACCCACCAGTCATTTCCTTTCGGTAACGTGAAATAAACGGTATCGTGGCCCCTTCATTTAATAAGTTTAAGGTATTTGAAATGGACTTTGCAATAAGTCCACAATTCGCTTGTATATATTCTTGTTGTTGCATTTTGCTTTTAAAATTGAAAGGGTAAATCTCGTAAAATGAATCGCTGTTTGCAAGAATATTTAATCAACATTAAATGTTAATCTTTTCAT
>VFKM01000021.1 GCA_009885545.1 Flavobacteriales bacterium | reverse complement strand
TTACTAAAAAGTTATTTCCAATAAATTTGAACTGACCTCTTTGAAAGGAGGTCGTCAAATTCTCAGAATAACTTTTAGCTGCGTTTACACACTTTATGGGAGACTACCCCAAATTCTTTTAAAAGACGTTAATTTAAACTAACTTTATTAAAACAACAATATCCTTTGTAAACTAATATTTACCCAACAGTTATCATTAGAATTGGCACCTTTTATTATATGAAAGAAAATAATACACAAATTATCATTTATCAAACCGAAAGTGGAGTCACAAAATTAGAAGTTCGATTAGAAAATGAAACCGTGTGGCTAAGTCAGAAATTGATGGCTGAGTTATTTCAAACTACTGTTGCTAATATTAATATTCACCTCAAAAATATTTTTGAAGAAGGAGAATTGGATATGAAGGCAACTATTAAGGATTTCTTAATAGTTCGAATAGAAGGTAGCAGGGAAGTAAATCGTACTATTGAGTATTATAATCTCGACACAATCATTTCCGTTGGTTATAGGATAAAATTACTAGTTACTAGTTGCTAGTTGCTAGTTGCTAGTTGCGAATTACCAGTCAATAGTTACCGCAGGCTTGTGGTTCCATTATAGGAGTTAATAGAGAAATAATTCCGGTGATTTTTTTACATAAAAAGAATTAATTCTTAGTCAAGTAAATCTTTTCTTCACAACCTATTCAAAATAGGGTAGAACTGCAGATACAAACCAATTTGGGGGATTATTATGAAGTATTTCCATATCACTACCAATTTTTTCTGCAATTACAATTTGAGATTTAGAATTGTCTATAAAATAAAGGTTATCAGCAAATGGAATTGCAGCTTGAATTGTTTTCAATGAATCGTTATATCGTTTACGGATTTTTTCTTCGGGTACAGGATGACCGCCTTTTTTTGTTCTGATAAGTACTCTTTCCACATTTATGTCTGGGTCATCAATACAAACGAAGTATACATAAATTTTATAACCCATTTTTTTATACTCTTCGATTTCCGTCAATTTAGAGGGGTGACTCATAACAGTTTCAAACGAAAATGAAATAGCCTTTTGTGCACACATCCAACGTAAAAACATACTTATAAATGCCGCTTCATAACTATTCGAATTGTGATTGGGATTTACTATACAGTTTTCATTTATAAAAACATCTACAGGCGCAGATTCATTTGTTGCTTTTTCAAGTAACGATTGGGCAATTTTTAAACTCTTAAATGTCTCTAAATCCGAATTTGAAGCTATTATTCCAAAATCTTTTAAATCTATGAATCGTTTTACCCTTAGATCCTTTTCTATATTATCGGCATTAATAAAAATTCCAGTTGGATATAAACGAGCAAATTCTTCGTAAACAGAACTCTTACCAGATCCATTTGGCCCAGCAAAAATGCGAATGCGTTTATTTTTTGACATGTAAAATCGTGCCCTTTTTCAATCTATATATCGGTTTTGTTACGTCTTGTACTCCGATAATTTCTTTTGAACCGTTAGGATATTCTTTAATTATTTTTCCTTTCTCAAGATACGTGTTCGGCAGACCCAATGCTCTATTTTCTCGCACTGCACGTTCAGAAGCATTTTTAACAATCTTTTTTAACTGTTCCCTTTCTGTGATCATTATACTCTTATCCATACCATTTTTATTGCCTAAAGTAAATGTACGAATTTTTCTTTATTTTTTTATTCTGAGTTTAATATAAAAAATGATATAAGATTGCTTGAAAAAAGTAAGATTCAGGTTGAAAAGTTGGCGACACTCATCAAGGAGCTGAAATAGTTCCGTGAAATAGAAAATTGGCTCATACAATCATTAAAATGATCGAGGAACAACTTGAAGTGTTCCATGCTGTGCATCAAGGGTAATTTGAATGACGTGAAATTATAAACTGCCAGCATTAAATGATCGATAATGTGTTTAAAGCAATCCACAAAAAAGTAAACAGGCTCCGTGAAAACAGAAATTGCTTAACGGAATCTTAAAAGTACTCGAGAAACATACCGGCAGGTCGCGACGGTGCATGCGACGCTTCGAACGTTCATACCTGCAGGATACCACGGCGCGTCCGTCGAACAGAACGGCACATCAATTTTATTAGACGTCATAAACGTCGTGACCCACGTCACAAGCGACGCACTTGCCGTCCTAATCGTCGCTTGCGCCGTATTGCCCCACGCACGTGCCGTCTTACCCGACGGACGCGCCGTTTTGACCTGCAGGTATGAACGGCGCGTCCGTCGCTCTCGCCGTCGTTGTCGTCGCACACGCCGTCGCGTCCGTCGTGCTTGCCGTCGTCCATTTTGGATAGAAGGAAATTCATTAAAAAACCCACTATTTTTAAGCAATCTGTGAAATACTTAACGAATATTAACAAAGGATGCGTGAATAACCGTTGATTTGGCACAAGATTTTATAGGACAGTATTTAATATAAACCCGCCGGATTAGAATTACAGTGTTGCAATGAGGAGACGCAGAAAATAGGAAGCAAACGAAGCAACATTTAAAAGGAAGAGACGGTATTTAAATTTACATATCATGAAAAAGTCTACAAAAAACAAAATGTTGATGTACCAAATGGTTTCCGACATTATCAATGACCACCCAAATGCAT
>VFKM01000146.1 GCA_009885545.1 Flavobacteriales bacterium | reverse complement strand
TAGTGCTCCAGCATTTCCTTTCATTACAATTGATAGTGCATACTGTGATAATGGTTCAATAATTATGGGTCAGGATGCAACGACAGATAATTATTCGTATACATGGAACAATGGTAGTACAACGTCATTTATCACAAATTTAATTGCTGGCCCTTATGTTGTGGATGTTTATAATAACGGTTGTATTGAACAATTTACGATTGATGTACCTTTAAGTTCTAACCCAGGTTCATGCGCGGAGATTACTGGATCTGTTTATTTTGATACTGATGAAAACTGTTCGATTAATGGAGCGGATGGTCCGATTGCAAATAGATTAATTGTTGCTAATCCAGGGAATCATCTTGCAGTATCAGATGTCAATGGTAATTATTCAATTCAAGTACCGATAGGAACTTATTTAGTTGAAGAAGTAATTAATGATCCTACATATGGCAATAATTGTGTGTTAAATTATACTGTTCCAATTTTAACAGTTAGTGATTCTATTGGGGGTAATAATTTTCTTGATACAATCATGGGTGATATTGACTTTCAAGCTTATATTTTTAACACAGCTGTTATGCCAGGATTTGGGTTTAACGTTCAAGTGAATTATTATAACGTAAATCCGGTTGGGTCTTTGATGAATATGAATGCTTGGTTTACAATCCCGCCAGGTGTAATGATGACAGGATGGTCATATCCACACACAGTTTCAAATGATACGGTATATTTCACTCTTAATACAACTCAGACATTTAGTTCTTGGGTCAATTTTCTTGCAGTAGGAGTCACACTTGGATCTCCAATACTATTTTGCACAGGAATCGAAGTTCAAATTGGAGAACAAATTATTGCTAATAACACAGATTGTAATGTTTCCATAGTTGTTGGTTCGTTCGATCCAAATGATAAAACAATGTTTTTGAATGGGGTACAAAGTGATTCAACTATCTATATTACAGATCAATCAATGGAATATGTCATTCGTTTTCAGAATACAGGAACTGCTCCTGCACAGAATATTTACATTTTAGATACTATATTGGAAACGTTAGATTTAAATTCTTTTGAATTCTTGACTGCAAGTCATAATTGTTCAGTTTCTATTCTTGACGGAAATGTATTAAAGTTCAATTTCCCTTCCATTATGTTGCCTGATTCAACAAACAACGAACCTGAAAGTCATGGATTTATTCGCTATCGTATTCGCCAAAGCAACCAAAATACAACAGGAACGGTGATAAATAATACGGCCTATATTTATTTTGATTTCAACGAAGCCGTTATAACAAACACAACCTATGATATCATTGTAATTGATGATTTAGCAATTGGTGAATTGGATATTTTCAATGTGAAATTATACCCTAATCCAACTGAATCAATTTTGAACATTGAAAGTGAAAGTATCATTAATACTATTTCTGTTTTCACTTCTAATGGACAATTGGTTAAAGAATTTTCACCTACTTCTCAAAAATCAACTGTTGATTTGAGTGATTTAAATCAAGGAGTTTATTTAGTTGAATTGGATAGTGAAAAAGGCAGAATTGTGAAACGCATTATTGTAGAGTAAAATTAAAAAGTCCACATCGAGGCTAGCATTACCTCAAGTTTGTCAAATGGCACACTTAAAGCAAATTAACATTTTAACATCTAAAAAATATTGGATTAGTTTTTCACATTCCATATGTAACTTTTTTTCAAGTCGCTACACTTACAAGAAGAACACGTATTTTGCAGTGTAAGAATGGATAAAACAAAACAAACAGAATTTCTAAAACTTTACGAACCGATTCATGATAGGTTCGAACGCTTCTGCAGGGCAAGAGTTTATGGAGAAATGGACTTTAGGGATTTAATGAATGAAACCCTCCTTGTTGCGTTTGAAAAATTCGAAACTCTCAAGTCTAAAGATGCTTTTTTATCATTTCTTTTCGGAATAAGTGTTCGCCTATTAAGTAATCAACACAAAAAGAAGAAAGAAGATGGTTATCAGAATAAAGATAAAATCGAATTGATTCAAGATTTGAATGCCAACCCTCAAGAGGATGCCGATGTTCATTTTTTACATCAAGCATTGGCACAATTGTCAGAAGATCAAAGAGAATGTATCATCCTATTCGAAATATCGGGTTTCAGTATAAAGGAAATAACACACATTCAAAACGCATCTGAATCAGCCGTAAAACAGCGACTCAAACGCGGAAGAGAAAAATTAATAGAAATCCTTACGTACGATTCTTCACTTAAAACAGAAGTAAAACATGGATAAGCAAAAACATCTTGACGATTTGTTTCGTCGTGCGAAGGAGCAAAATCCTGTTGTCACTTTTGGTGAGACAAAGGAACGTTTTTTGACTTCTTCTCAAACGGACAATTTGAACACGAAAGCAAAAAATGGTTCTAATTTTTTAACTAAAAAATTGATCATTATGTTAGCAGCATTGAGCACTATAATAATTGGATTATTCATGGTGAATAACCACTTTGAAACTGTTTCAAGTCAACATGAAATAGTTCATACAATTTCAAAAAAGGATGGAATTGAAGTAACATTAAGAAATGGAAATATCCAAAAAGTCAATCTTCCTTTCAAAAATTTTGAAACACTTCCTATTTATAAAGAGTTGTTTTCAGTAGAGAATAATAAATCCTTTTATATTCCAATTGCAATACCTGACAGTTCGAAACCAATCAAATTTGTCGAATTAGCAGAACCGAGAGGAACATTAATCACGGATGAATATATTTTCCCAAAATTAACAGATGCCGAAATTAAAGCAAATCATAAGCAAAAAAGGGAAATGCTTAAAGACTTAGAAAAATTTGATAAAAAAGAGTATGCATACATTCCAACTGGTACTTTTAATTATGAAGAAAAACAAGTATCCCTTCAATCATTTTATATGAAGAAGAAAGAAGTGACTAATTTGGAATACAGAACGTTTTTGTTTGATTTGTTAATTCAAAATAGGAAAGACGAATTTATTATTGCCAAACCGGACCAAAGTCAATGGACAAAAATGTTTGGTTCCAATTGTACACCTATGGAAGAGAACTATTTTTCACATGAGGCATATAACAAATATCCTGTTTGCAATGTTAGTAGAGAAGCAGTTGAGCTTTATTGCAAATGGTTAACTCAAGAACTTGTTAAAGTTGTTGATCCTAAAAAACGAGAAATTTATAATGATATTAGAATTCCAGGCAGAGTAGAATGGGTTTTTGCAGCTTCTAATGAAGGAAAAACACTTCCTTATCCTTGGGGTGGGCCATTTTTAAGAAATCATGAAGGATGCTACTTAGCAAATTTTAAACCTTTACCTGAAAATTATCATGACGACGGAGGATACTTTACTGTAAAAGTGGATTCATATTTATCAAATGAATTTGGTTTGTTTAATATGAGTGGTAATGTTTCTGAGATGGTATATAATGCTCCAAACTCTCGAAAAGAACCAGGTACCGCCGGAGGTGGTTGGATGAATGATGGAGAGGAATTAAAAATATTGGGTGCTGATCCTTATGAAGGAATAATTGAAGCTCATCCAAATATCGGTTTCAGAGTAGTAATGACCGTCAAAAAATAAATGTAATTCCAAATAAAAAGCCCGCTCCCCGAGCTTGTCGAGGGGCGGGCTTTTTTTAAAAAGATTTCACAATTATAAATTCCAAATCCTGAATTCCAAATCGTTAGAGGTTCTCAAAAAAGTCATTTCCTTTATCGTCCGTAATTATAAACGCTGGGAAATCCTTAATAGTTATTTTTCTCACTGCTTCCATGCCCATTTCTTCGAAATCAACAACTTCAACAGAAGTGATATTTTCTTTTGCTAGAATTGCAGCTGGTCCACCAACAGATCCTAAATAAAAACCGCCGTACTTTTTACACGCATTCGTAACGTCTTTCGAGCGATTTCCTTTTGCTAGCATAATCATACTTCCTCCCAAACTTTGGAATAAGTCAACGTATGAATCCATTCTTCCAGCCGTTGTTGGACCAAAACTTCCAGAAGGCATTCCTTCAGGTGTTTTTGCAGGTCCAGCGTAATAGACAGGATGGTTTTTAAAGTAATCTGGCATTGGTTTTCCAGAATCGATAATTTCTTTGATTTTCGCGTGAGCAGCGTCACGTGCAACAATCAAGGTACCATTCAGTTTTAAACGTGTTTTGATTGGGTATTTGGTCAATTCAGCCAAAACTTCATTCATTGGACGGTCCAAATTGATTTCAACTGCTGGTTCCAAATGAGGAGGAATAGCTGGTAAAAAGTCGATAGGATTTTTCTCTAATTGCTCTAAGAACAAACCGTCTTTCGTGATTTTTGCTTTGATATTTCTATCTGCAGAACAAGAAACACCTAATCCAACTGGACAAGAAGCAGCGTGTCGAGGCAAACGAATCACACGAACATCATGTGTGAAATATTTCCCTCCGAATTGTGCACCAATTTGACTTTCTTGACAAATCAATTGTACTCGTTTCTCCCATTCTAAATCTCTGAATGCTTGACCAGCCATATTCCCTTCTGTTGGCAATTCATCGAAATAACCTGCAGATGCTTTTTTGACTGTCGCCATATTTGCTTCAGCGGAAGTGCCACCGATAACAAGCGCTAAGTGATAAGGAGGACAAGCAGATGTTCCTAAGTCCATTATTTTCTCTTTGACAAATTCTTCCAACGATTTATCATTCAGCATGGATTTTGTCTTCTGATATAAGAATGTTTTATTGGCAGAACCACCACCTTTAGCTAGAAAAAGAAACTCATAATAATTTCCTTTTTTCGAATAAATATCAATTTGTGCTGGAAGGTTTGAGCCAGAGTTTTTCTCATCAAACATGCTTAAAGCAACAACTTGAGAGAAACGTAAATTTTCTTCTTGATACGTATTGTAAATCCCTTTTGATAAATATTCCGCATCATCAACACCAGTATAAACGTCTTCTCCTTTTTTCGCCATCACAATAGCCGTTCCAGTATCTTGACAAGAAGGTAATTGACCAACAGCCGCTACAACAGCGTTTTGTAATAAATTATGTGCTACAAATCGATCGTTATCTGTTGCTTCCGGATCTTTTAAAATATTAGTTAACATCTGAAGATGCGTTTTTCTCAAAAAGAAAGAAACATCTTTCATCGCTTCTTGTGCTAAAACTTCTAATGCTTTTGGGTCAATGTTTAGTATTTCTCGATTCCCAACTTTTACTACTTCAACGTAGTCAGATGAAATCTTACGGTACTCCGTTTTGTCTTGTTTGATCGGATATGGATCTTGGTAAAAAAATTCGGCCATGATGGTTTGTTTGATTCAAAAACAAAGGTAATAATATTGAATTTCAAATGACATTAATTGAATACTTAAGTAAGAAATTATTGCACATATTGCACTTTCGTCTTTCATCCAAATTTACTATCTTCGCACATTCATATTTTCAAGGTACAATGACGAAGAATTATCCAGAATACAAAGGGTTGAATTTGCCAAACGTGGCGAAAACAGTGTTAGAAAAATGGCAGAACGAGAAAGTTTTCGAGCAATCTATAGCTACACGTGAAGGACAAACGCCTTTTATTTTCTTTGAAGGTCCGCCTTCAGCGAATGGTTTGCCTGGTATTCACCACGTTATGGGACGCGCAATCAAAGATATTTTTTGTCGCTACAAAACTTTAAAAGGGTTTCAAGTTAAACGGAAAGCTGGTTGGGATACACACGGTTTGCCTGTTGAATTAGGGGTTGAAAAGGAACTTGGAATTACCAAAGAAGATATTGGAACAAAAATTTCAGTTGAAGATTACAACAAAGCGTGTAAAGAAGCAGTAATGCGTTTCACAGATATTTGGCAAGACATGACCGACAAAATGGGTTATTG
>VFKM01000184.1 GCA_009885545.1 Flavobacteriales bacterium | reverse complement strand
CAAGCACATCTTCATCCATAGACAGTATGTAGCTTCCATAAGGAACATAGAAATTGAAATTACCTTGCATATCGGTCATCGTTGCCATGGTATTTCCTGAGGTATCTGTTGTAAAGATTTTGATGCCTGAAAGATCGAGTGTTGCCAATACATCTTTTGTGAATTTCTCGCGATCCAAGACGATACTTCCTGCAACTTTAACACCTCTCGTAAACGGAACATAATATTGCTCCGTCATGATATCAATACTGTCCATCGTATACGTGAACCAACCTTCCAAATCTACCAATGGAATAATTTTATGTTCATAGGTGCCAACTGGAATATTGACAAATTTTGCCTTACCATCTTTGTCTGTTAGCACTTCATGCCCATTTACCTTGATCACGATATTTTCTAACGGTACTTCATCGTTATCCATGAGTTTATTGCCGTTGAAATCTAAGAAGGCGATGAAATGAGCATCTACATATTCTGTCTTTCTCCATTTTTTAGGCAATGGGATACCAAATTCTTTCTTTACACCTACGGATAAATTAAAGTTTCCTGCAAAGGTCACGCGCTCTTCTGGTTCAGGTATATTTTGATATCCTTGATATTCGTAAAATTCGATTGCTCGCTCGTTATTTCGAGCATTCAAACTATACAAAAAACGTACATCAAAACGCCATTTATTCTTCGTAAAATAAAACACTTGCGGACCAAAATTCACATTGTTTGCATAGGTTTGGTTGTTCCAGCTGTGGTTCAAAACCCATTCTGACACAAAACGATTTGCCTTAAATACAAATTGGTAATTTAAACTCGTAAAAATATATTGTGGATAACGCGCACCATTGTAATGAAAATTCTTCACTGCATTGATACCCAATGGGCCATAGTTGTAACGGAAATTCGCCGAAAGGGTGCGCCACGCAACCATAAAAAAGGCATTAGCCGTAAACAATTCTTTGTATTCTAGTGAATCTGTAAATTTATTATACCCACCCATAAAATTCATTGAAGCGCGCACATTTTTATCCAAATCTGTATAAGAATTACCAATATTGACACCCCGATAACGCAGCTCACCTATCAATGAATTCGTATAGGTATAAAATAAACTCGGCAAAATCATTAACTTACTTTTGTTTCTTAATCCCAAGTTTAAACTAACTGGAATAGTAGTTTGATCTATTGTCGTGGCACCAATCACAGTTGAACTATTGTTATATGAGGCTGATAAATTTAGGTTACCATTTTTTGAAAATTGCCAGCTTGTTAGTGATTGAATAAAAAGAATCTTATTCAATTGCAAACTATTGATATTGATTAATTGTCGATTGTTGACAGCAATTGATTGGTTAATTTTGTTGTTCAAAAAACTTCCAGTATACCCAAGATACCAATTCCAATTCAATGTGGAGGATTGGTTGGCAGCACCTACGTTTTGCTTAATATTACTTAAACCAGCCTGTGCTGTTATATTGTGTCTTTTCAAAAATCGAATTCGAAACCCTGACATATAGTCATTGATGTTTGTTGGTTGCTGTAATAGGTCAGTTCGGGCATAACCCAATGCCGATTGAAGGTTATTATCATTACTCGTATATTCAGCTCCTACTGCAAAATTTCTTGAAGTATACGGTGCGTTAAAGATTCCAGGAGAAATACCTGTGCTTGCTCCTAGTGTAAAATTCTTGTTCAATATATAGTTTGCGGACAAACCGGTACCCACTCCAGCATTTGTGAGAGTTCCTTGTAATAGTGGAACCATTAAACGGCTACCCCCTCCTAAAATCAGACTTAACCGAGCACTATTGTATGCAGCCATTCCATTTAAATTACGCAGCGTAGATTGTGTTGGGGAATAGAAGGTAAACATGTGTTGCAGGTTCATTCTCAAATAAGCATTATTAGCCAAAGGCATATCTACTCTAAAAATATTCATCCATATTGGCTGCATACCCAATAGGTTATACAAATTGGAGTACCAGGTAAGCGGAATAATTGAACTTCCGTAACTGTTTACGGTATAATTGTTTGATAACTTGATAAAATCAACGGCACTGTTTAGCTTTACCACATCCGCAGTTACGGATTTTGACCCTCCTCCTCTGGTATTTTTTGGTTCTGCCCCTCGAAAATAGATGGTGTACTTGCGTGCATCAAACATCGTTAATGGTCGATAATTTTCAGTATCTACACGCCTAAAATTTCGCTGGGGCAACAGCAGATTGGCATTGAAGAAGATCGTGGTATCGTTGTCTGGATTCACCACTAAATCCAAAAAAGACCTTTGCTTTAAACTATCGGTCTTTAGCGTCAGTCCTTGACCAAATACTTTCCAGGATAAATTAACATCCTGAATATCTTCTCCTCTATTCGACACATTTATTCCCAAAGATGTTTCAAATTGATCATTCAAAAAATAGATCCGATTGCGCGGCAATACTTTCATGTCCCAATCCACTCTTTTCGGTTTTCCCACATTGAAGGTACACACTGCATGTGTTTGTCCATCAGTCCCCACTACAAAAACCGACACATTGTATTTTGTACCCCCTTTCATGGTTTGAATATTGGGAAGTAAACGAATGGGAATAAAAACCGAGTCATCTGGTTCAAGGGTAAAAACCCTTTTAGAAGAACTTAAAATCTTCCAATCAGATGGACAACCCGTTTCAATGTAGAATTCACGTGTGCGCCCGTTTTGATTTTTTACCGATAAAACATTGGTAACCACCTGACCTTCTTCGACCATCATGTCAAATTTCATAAAAGTACAGGTCAACGGACTATAAGAAGGTTTTGCAACTTGACTAAAGGACTTTTGAACAGAACAAAAAAGTACGAACACCGTGCAGCACAAAAGCACTGCAGAATGGAGGTATTTTTGTATTGTGTTCAATCTTTTTGTCATTACAAATTTTCAGAGATACAAAATTTTATATTCAGTTCATATTTACCAGGAGTATAGTTGTAGAAGGGTTTAAGACGGTAATCGATTATAAAAGAAAATTCACCAAAACTTGTTAAATAGGATCCAACTGAATTCGTTTGACCACCACCACATGCTCCGACTCCAGCCACATTAACGAAATTTCCATCATCAATCAACACGATTTCTCCGCCATTTTCAGCGAGTTGAAAGGTTTGCCACGTTCCATTAACAGGAGAAGTTGCACAGTTGTTTGTAACACGTATTTCCAACAAAGCAATAGGCACTTGTGCTCCCGATGTTCCATAAGAAGCAGTTTGCAACCATTCAGTATTAGGCACGGGCGCACCACCATTGTTTACAATCATGCGCAATTTCCAAGCACAATCTCCATTTCCAGCAGTATCACTTGCAGTTACACGCAAAATACTCGTACCATAGAGTGTTTTTCCAGCAGTATAATCACTCAACTCATCGAATACAAACTCCAACATGCTTCCGCCTGCTTGTTGATCCAAATCCAATTTGCTCAAGGGCCAACCATCACAGCGTGCAGAGGTGCTCGTTGCACATCCTGCTGGTTGGGCATAACTTGTATTAACACTTATGCATACTAAAAAAAATATGTAAATAGATCTGTACAATTTATGCTTTGTTAAATTTTTAGAAATAAAAAAAACGGCTCCTCACCAATGGAGAGAGAAGCCGTTATTCAAATTAAATACTATTGATTTTCGATCATTAAGTATTTTACGTTCATTGTGTAAACACCTGGCTTAGCATATGAACCTGCACCTGCAAGAGCTTCAGCAGCTGTTCCTGTACTAGCAAAAGGGAAATTTGTAGGAAGTCCTGGAACAATTCTGTAATCAACTACAAAATAGTAAGCATCAAGATCACCATTGGCAGCAACTGCAGTTTGTGTCAAGTAAGAACCACCAGCAACAAATGAAGTTAAACCTGAACCACCAGCAATGTAACGGTTGTTAAGTGCTGCAACAGCAGGAGGCGCAACATAAGCAGAACCAGCTGATACGTAGATGTTATTAGCACCAAGAGTAGCAACCTGAGGATTAGGTACAGCTGTAAATTGCGCAGCATAGTCACCACCAGTATTGGCAACACCATTATTGATACTACCTGGGAATTGGTGTAACTCCAAAGCAGTCAATGGCAATAGATTCCATGCACCACCCGCAGCATTCGTAATTGCTGAAGTACCATATGCAGCTTGAGCATCCCAACTACGGACACCAGGAGCTGCAGCATGCGCTCCAGAAGTACCAGAAGCAAACAAATCCCAAGATACAGTAGAAGACGCTGTTAAGATTGTAGCACCGTACTGTGTAATTCCACCGATGTACTCAGAGATTTCGTCAAAAACGAAGTTCACTTGATCTGGTGTATTCATGTTCAATTGAAGAATCGGAACTAATTCCATTGTTACAGTTACGTTTTCTTCATCCTGAATTTGCGCGAACGTAGACGTTCCCGCCATTACTGCTCCAAATAATAGAGCGCTTTTCAT
>VFKM01000102.1 GCA_009885545.1 Flavobacteriales bacterium | reverse complement strand
TCACGTTTGGGTAACCCATTGGTGAATGAATTGGTGATCGGTCTGCCAGATAAAGACAAGTTCAACAGCTCTAAGCCAGAGGCAGATACACAATTCCTCAATTACGTGATTAACCCGACTTTGCCGAAATTGCTGTCAATCGTCTTAGGCGCTGATGTGGAACCTAAAAACTTTCCACGTAACGATCTTGCGACAGTTTTCCTGACTGGTATCACTGGCGTCAACAAGCCAAAAACAGCTACACCTTCTGAAGTTTTGCGTTTGAACACTGCTATTGCACCAGTACAGTTTGCTGATCAAAATCGTTTAGGCGTTGCTGGTGAAGTATTGCGTGTTGATACAGGTTGTATCGTTGCTTATACACCAACAATCGATTACGATATTCAATTCATTGGAGGAATAAAAAACACTCTTTTCGGTGGTGAAGGAATGTTTTTCGCAACATTAAAAGGACCTGGAGAAGTGTGGTTACAAACATTGCCTATTTCTCGTTTAGCGTCTCGAATTCTATCTTATGGAACTGGTGCACGTAAAGAAGAAGGTAGTATTTTGGGCGGATTAGGAAATCTTTTAGATGGAGATGGGAGGTAAACTCCAGTTATGAGTTATGAGTTATGAGTTATGAGTTATTCAAATTATAAATTATCTCTTCTCAAAAAGTAATTTAGTACCAGTAATTTCATTTTGCATAATTCCGAGCCATTCTTCTTTCGTTGGACTTAAAGTAACGTAATTCATTTCACCAATTGTGTTTTCAGATTTATCAGTGATTACATCAAAAATTGTTGTTGCATCTTCGTATGTAAAATGTTGAATACTTAATTCATTTCCTTTGAATGTTAGATAACTAGGAGTGAAATGACCATTATCTTCGAAATTCAAAATATATGTTGTTTGATTCAGTTTTGATAAAACATTAGTAGCCGTTCCGCCAACAATTTGTTCCTTGAACATAATCGCAAAATGGTAATATTCTCCTTGTAATTCACACGGAAGAGAATCAACTCCATTTACGCCAAACAAATAACCATCTTTGACGCTATATATTGAAGATTCTCGAATTGTTTCCCTAGAAATAGAATTGTAAATAAACGAAATGGCAAAAACTCCTTCTTTGTTGAATTGATAATCGATATCAGTTTGGTCACTTGAATACGTTCCAAAATAAGTTTTTAATACTGCTGCGTTTTTTTCTCCTTCCGGAGGAAGGGTATTCGCAAAATCATACGAAATTTGACTTTTAGCAAAAAAAGTTGAACACAAAACGAAGAGAAGACCAATTATTTTCATAACTTAAATAAGAAAAAGGAAAAATATGCAAAAAAGATGGCTTATCAAAGCGCCGGTGGAAAGTACAACAGTTGAAGAATTGCGTTCAAAATTAAAAGTAGATCATATTGTCGCAGAATTATTGTTGCAGAGGGGAATTAAAACGTTTGAAGAAGCAGAAGCATTTTTTCGACCACAATTAACAGAATTACATGATCCATTCTTAATGAAGGACATGAATATTGCAGTTCAACGAGTGAATGAAGCAATACAATCAGAGGAGAAAATCTTGCTGTTTGGCGATTATGATGTGGATGGAACAACAGCAGTTGCTTTATTATACTCCTTTCTAAAGCCAAAACATACTAATCTTGATTATTATATTCCAGATCGATATGCTGAAGGATATGGCATAAGTTTTCAAGGAATTGATTTTGCCGCTGAGAATGGTTTTACACTAATTATTTCTTTAGACTGTGGAATTCGTTCAGTTGAACATGTGCAATACGCCAAAGAAAAAGGAATAGATTTTATTATTTGTGATCACCATAATCCAGGAGAAATACTTCCTGATTGTATAGTTCTAGATCCGAAGCGCAAAGATTGTGCTTATCCGTACAAAGAACTTTCAGGTTGTGGTGTTGGATTTAAATTACTGCATGGACTCTGTCTTCAAAACGATTGGAAGCTTTCAACATTGTTTGAACATTTAGATTTACTTGCCGTGAGTATTGGCGCCGACATTGTTCCTGTTACTGGAGAAAATAGAATTCTTTGTTACCATGGAATGTTACAATTGAATGCTAATCCACGTCCGGCTTTTGTTGAACTTTTAACTTTGGCAAAACGTGCATTTCCAATCACTTTGACTGATGTTGTTTTTACAATTGCACCAAGAATCAATGCTGCTGGACGATTACGTTCTGGTAAGTTTTCGGTTGAATTAATGATTTCAAATGACATTGATGAAATCCGTAGCATTGCAATTGACATCAATCAGGATAATTTGGAACGACGACAAATTGACCAATTGATAACAACAGAAGCATTGGAACTTATTGAGGCGGATTCAACTTTTAATAATAAAAAATCAACCGTTCTATTTAAAAACGATTGGCACAAAGGAGTTGTTGGTATTGTTGCTTCGCGATTAATTGAAAAGCATTATCGTCCAACAATTGTTTTAACTGAATCAAATGGCAAAGCAACGGGTTCAGCTCGAACAGTTAATAATTTCGATATTCATGCTGCTTTGATTAAATGTGAACATTTGTTGGAACAGTTTGGTGGACATACACATGCCGCTGGAATGACGATGAGTTTAGAAAATGTTCCTGCATTTCAGACAAAATTTGAGGAAATAGTGCAAGAAAGCATTTTGATTGAAGATGAAACACCGGAACAACAAGTTGATATTCTGATAGATTTCAAAGATGTGTTTTTAGAAAGTGAAAATCGAATGAAACTTCCCCGTTTGAAACGTATTATTGATCAATTTGAACCTTTTGGCCCAGGAAATATGAAACCTGTTTTTATGGCAACCAATGTCTTTTCATCCGATCAACGTGTTTTGAAAGAAGCACATTTAAAACTCTCAATG
>VFKM01000068.1 GCA_009885545.1 Flavobacteriales bacterium | reverse complement strand
TCTTTCACAGAATCATCTGCATCAGTTGAGCTGGTCAGTCTTGGTAAATGATCACTGAAATAATGTTGAAGATGAGCGCCCTCAATTACTGTTGTAATTAGCATATTGGGATACTTATATTCTGGATTTATTTCCAAAATCCAATTACTTAAAATGCCGACAAGATTTTTATAATTATCAAATACGCCATCTTTATTGATGATATCCACTTTTTTTGTAAGTACTGATTTTATTCCTTCGTGTTCTATAATTTGTCTAAGTTTAACTTCATCTACAAAAGGGAATTTATTATCTTCTTGATAACGAGCAATTAAGAATGTGATTCCAGTAATCAATTTTTCTTTTGGCGAGGTGATACTCGATGTTTCTGTTGTTATACGATACTCCATCCACATCCAGTACCACGAATAAATATATAGAAGAAGTTGGTGTTTATTCTCGAAATAGCGATAAATTGTTGCTTCAGTTGATTCAATTTTTGAAGCCAGTTTTTTAAAAGTGAATGATTCAAAACCAATTTCATCTATTAATTCAATGCTATTTTGAATTATTAGAATTCCTAGTTTTGTATCCTGTGGGTCCTTAAGAAAGGCTGAATCAGGAATTGAAAGTTTAATCTGAAGTATCATATAATAGTATTACTATTGATTGCAAATGTATAACATTTAACAAAGATATAATTACTTTGTTTATTGAAATGTGAAAAAAGATTAATTTAATTCTTGATGACTTTTGACTTTGGTTTTATTTTATGCATCTAAATGCTTACTTTTGTTAGCGAATTTTCAAGTAAAACATATGATTCAACGCATTCAATCAGTTTATTTCTTTATAGCTTTTCTGTTAGTTTCAATACCATTAATCGGTTTGACTTTCTTTAGTTATTCATTGAACAAAGTAGAATATCATATAACCGCTTTTGGTATTGAAAACACGCTGAATCCAGAAGTAACTAAAAAAGGTTATTTTGTATTGATAATGTTGATTGCAGTATTATTATTAGGAGCTATATTCTTTTTTAAAAACAGAAAAAGACAAATCATGCTTTCTTGGTTGGCATTAATTCTGAACCTTTCAACTACAGCTTGGATAATAACAATGTCAATTGGAGATTCTATGAGTTGCACTAAATGTGAATCCGCTGATATTGTTCCAAGAATTGGACTTTTTTTATTCTCATCTGCATTTATTTTTATTTTGTTAGGATATAATGGTGTTAAAAAAGATAAGAAATTGGTCGATTCATTAAACCGTTTGAGATAAGATGATACAACGAAAGCAAACATTATTTTTTTTAGCAGCACTTATTTTAGTTTTGTTACCATTAATTGGCACATCTTTCTTTAATTATTTCTCGGAAGAAGGAATGGAATATTGTTATAATGCTTTTAACTTCAAACAAGTTGGAAACGGGCCAATTGTCCTTCATAAAGGATTCGAATGGATATTAATTCTTATCATAAGCTTAATTCTAGTTTTAACAATCATTTCCTATAAAAATAGAAAAAGACAAATTCAACTAGGTTGGATGGCGTTTGTTCTGAATGTTTTAACTTCTGCAATGATTGTTTTTCATGCTTTTATGTTTGAATCGGCTCATAAAACAGAAGCATCACTTGAAATTGAAATGGCATTTTTTGCTTTCGCTTCGGCGTTCTTGTTTATTTTCTTGGGTATTCAAGGTGTTCGAAAAGACAAAAAATTGGTCGACTCACTTAATCGCCTTCGTTAATTCATGAATTATCTTTCAGTTGAAAATCTCACCAAATCGTTTGGTGACCGTGTTATCTTTTCAGATTTAACATTCGGAATTGACCTCGGTCAAAAAGTTGCTATCGTTGCAAAAAATGGTAACGGTAAAACTACCTTGCTTCGTTGCTTGATGGAGTTGGAACAATATGATTCTGGACGAATAGTTTACAGAAATGACATTCGTGTAGCTTTTATGGAACAAAGTGAGAATTTGGATGAAACACACACCATCATGGAAGCGGTTTTCTCGCATGATTTACCTGAATTGCAAGTCATCAAAAAGTACAATCAAGCAATGCGTGAAGGAAATGAAACTGTTATTCATGAATGTTACGATGAATTAACGGAATTGAATGCCTGGGACATTGAGGTTAAAGTGAACCAGATTTTATCAGTTTTGAAATTAGATGATACGAGTAAACTGATCGGAAGTTTATCTGGTGGGCAAAAAAAACGTGTGGCATTAGCACAAGTCTTAGTAGCTGAGGCTGATTTCTTAATTCTTGATGAGCCTACTAATCACTTGGATTTGGACATGATTGAATGGTTGGAAGAATACTTATCGAAATCGAAATCAACGATTTTAATGGTCACTCACGACCGTTATTTCTTGGAAGTTGTGTGCGATACTATTTTTGAATTAGAGAACAAAACACTTTATAAATACAAAGGAAATTTCTCTTATTATTTAGAGAAAAAAGCAGAACGTCAAGAGCAATTAGGTTCAACAATCGAGAAAGCGAAAAATACCTTTAAGAAAGAACTAGAATGGATTCGTCGCCAACCAAAAGCTAGAAGTGTTAAACAAAAGGCAAGAGTTGGGAATTTTGACGAAGTTAAAAAAGCTGCGAGTCAACGTGTAGATGATTCGGAAGTGGAAATTCCAGTTAAGATGGAACGTTTAGGTTCTAAGATTTTGGAATTACATAAGATTGGAAAAGCATACGGACCTAAAGTAATTCTGGACAATTTTACTTACAATTTTCAACGCAAAGAGCGCTTAGGAATTGTTGGTAATAACGGAACAGGAAAATCTACTTTTTTGAATGTTATTCAAGGCAGAGAAGAAGTTGATAGAGGGAAGGTGGTGATAGGAGAAACAGTCGTTTTTGGTTATTACAGTCAAGAATTGATAAAAGTTAATGAGGATAAAAAAGTAATTGATGTTATTCGTGATATTGCTGAATTCATTCCATTGGAAAAAGGGCGACAATTGTCGGCAGCTCAGTTTTTAGAGAAATTCCTGTTCGACCGTAAAATGCATTACAACTTCGTTCACAAATTGAGTGGGGGAGAAAAACGCCGATTGAAATTGATGACAGTTTTGATGTCGAACCCAAACTTCTTGATTCTTGATGAGCCAACAAATGACCTTGATATCTTTGTAATGACAGTCCTAGAAGATTATCTGAGAACCTTTGAAGGATGTTTAATTGTTGTTTCTCACGACCGTTATTTCATGGATAAAATGGTGGATCACCTTTTTGTTTTCGAAGGAGATGGAGCAATCAAAGATATCATAGGAAACTACACAGAATACCGCAAGCAAACTGCCGTTGATTATAAAAAAGAAAAAGAAGATTCTAAAGATGGTGAACCAGTTAAAGAAGTCAAAGTAACGCAACTTTCAAATTCATCTGTTGAAGAAAAGAAGAAATTATCTTTCAAAGAAAAGGAAGAGTTTAAAAAGATTGAAAAGGAAATGGATTCACTTGAATCCGAAAAAGAGATATTGACAGCCAAACTATCTGACCCTTCAATTTCAAACGAAGATATTATGAATGCTGGAAATCGCTTAGCTGAGGTTGTTGGAAAGTTGGAGGAGATTTCAGATCGTTGGTTGGAATTATCGGAGTACGTTTAAAATTCAAAAAGATTTTCAGTAAACGGAATGCCGTCTAAGTGGAAATAGTTTTGAAAATTCAAGATAGGTGATACAGTTCTGAAACACCAGTAATCATTGATGTTCTACGTAATATTGCGAAGTTGCAATTTTCAATGGAAATATCAATAAAAAGATGATTTTTAATTCTGATAAGTTCTATAAATACCTAGTTTAAAATCAGATTTCTTCACAATTCACAAATCATGTTTCATTCTTTTTTGTAGAACAAAAATTCTATCTAATAGCTTTAGTTATATTTGAAAAAAAATAGAACAATGAGATTATTGGAAGATAAAGTAGTCCTTATAACAGGAGCATCAAGAGGAATTGGAAAGGCAATTGCTGAAGAATGTGTAAAACAAGGCGCTAAAGTGGCATTTACATATTTATCATCAGATGAGAAGGCTCAAGCTTTAGTGAAAGAGCTTTCGGTAAATGGAGGTATCGCTAAAGGATTTAAGAGCGATGCTTCAAAATTTGATGATGCTCAAAAATTGGTGGACGATGTTGTTGCAGAGTTTGGAACAGTTGACGTTTTAGTAAATAACGCTGGAATCACGCGTGACACGTTGTTAATGAGAATGTCTGAAGAACAATGGGATGAAGTAATTAATACTAATCTAAAGTCTGCATTTAACCTTACTAAGGCTGTTCAGCGACCAATGTTAAAGGCTAGAAGTGGATCAATTATTAACATGTCTTCAGTTGTCGGTGTTAGCGGAAATGCTGGACAAACTAATTATGCTGCATCAAAAGCTGGTTTAATTGGTTTCTCTAAATCAGTTGCACAGGAACTAGGTTCAAGAAATATACGTTGTAATGCAATTGCACCTGGATTTATTGAAACAGAAATGACGGAGGCTTTGGATCAAAAAGTGGTTGCAGAATGGAGAAATGCTATTCCATTGAAAAGAGGAGGTTCACCGCAAGATGTTGCCAATTTAACTGTTTTCTTAGCTTCAGATATGTCAACTTATATTACAGGTCAAACAATTAATGTATGCGGCGGAATGCTGATGTAAGAAGTTATTAATTACCAGACGATAGTAAGAAGTTTTTTGAATTTCTGCATTTGTATTAGCTGTCAATTTTCACCAAATTATAATATGATATGGCCACTTGTTATTCTCAAGTGGCTTTTTTTTGCAATCTATTTTTCCAATATTCAAACAAATCTAATGTTTTACGCAGCCAGTCATAGTACAAAGCGATAAAGGAAACGAATGCGAAAAACCACAAAACAATAATGTTAGCCCAAAAAGTTTGGATGGGTTGACCAAAAAGACTTTTGACCGGTGCATAAAAATGTGCACTTAAAAAGGATTGTTTAGAAGCTGAATTATAAATAGGATTGTCTTTTCTGAATAATTGATCATTGAATGTTATTATTTTCTCTGATTCTAATCGATTTGTAACAATGTCATTCAATGCTTCGTTGGAATAAATGTCTTTTTCAAATGTATATTTCTCAATGCCAAATGCAAGTTTTTTCCTTTCGATAAGGTCACTATTTTCATTTGATGTCTTAGTGTATTGTTCTTTCAGTAATCCTAAAAAACTATCTATTCCTATAGTTTGAAGGTTTTTATTATATACGTTTTTGAGTTCTTCTTCACACTGCACACAATCTAAATTCCCCCATTTATCCTCTTCTTTTTTTATTTCATTGACGAGTATATTTTTTGCAGTTTCGATCGTTTTTTTGTTTGATTTCAAATCGCGAACGACATCAAGATTCCTTTGCATTTCAGGTAGCCAAAAATCTTTTTTCCAAGCAGCATCAAATTTCTTTGCATTTAAAAGAGCGTACTGTTTATCTAATTTGTTTTCTGAGCTTTGAGTCACAGCGATAGCTTCGTATGCCCATCTTGAAACCATCAAGTCACCAATCCAAGGAACTTCTGTAGATTTAGAAAATACAGGATGTAACTTATCAAATTTTACGATGACTCCACTAAATAGAAGTTGTGGTATTATCAATATTGGAACGACAATGTAAATTACTTTGGCAGAGTTAAAGCCACTTGAAATATTTAATCCCATCATATTTGCTACACAGGAAGTGGTAAATAAAATCAACCAATATTGCCACCACATTTCTCTTATTTCAAGAATGTAATTTCCAATTAATACAAATAAAAGCGATTGAAGGGCTGAAATAATAAAAAGTATGGAAATTTTAGACGACAAATAGCTTCCTTTCGACAGATTTAAAAATGATTCACGTCTTAGAATTCTTTTGTCCTTGTGTATTTCCTCCGCAGCGACAGAAAGTCCAAGAAATAAAGACACTACAATTGCTATAAAGATATATTGAGGAATATTTGTGTTTTGGTAAAATGAATATTTCAATCCACTATTCTCAGAATCCCCAAAATATTTAACAAAGAAAGATAGAATCAATGCCAGCAATGGTGCTTCTAATAATGTAACAAGCACATAAGGAATATTTGATAATTTACTCAACAAATCTCTTAAGAAAAAAACATTGAATTGGCTTAAGCGATTTGGTATGCTTGATTGAGATTTAGGGATAGTTTCTCTATTATCAACTTTATTAACCACCTTGGATTCTATAAACGTATTATGCCATTCTTCTGGTGTGGTTTTGCGTATTTCAGTTAAATCGCCATATTCATCAACAATCTTAGTTTCAATAATATTGAATAATTGTTCAGGATTAACATTTCCACAAATTGAACATTCACGTTCGTCAGGATTACCATGCAAGGTGTGGAATTTGAAATATACAACAGCATCAATAGGATTACCATCGAAAATTTCATATCCTCCTTGATCCATTAATAATAATCGATCGAACATTTTGAAAATATCTGACGAGGGCTGATGAATAACCACAAACACCAACTTCCCTTTAAAAGTCATTTCTTTCAAAAGATCCATTATGTTCTCAGAATCTCTTGATGATAAGCCTGAAGTTGGTTCGTCTACAAAAAGTATTTCGGGCTCTCGTATTAATTCGAGAGCGATGTTTAATCTTTTTCGTTGTCCGCCAGAGATGGTTTTTTCTAAAGGATTTCCTACAGTCAAATCTTTTACATCATAAAGTCCAATTGAATTTAATACCTGAATAACTTTTCGTTTAATTTCTCTTTCCGTTAAATTAGCGAAGCAAAGTTTTGCGTTGAAATATAAATTTTGATAGACTGATAACTCTTCAATTAAAAGGTCATCTTGACTTACAAATCCAATAACTCCTTGAATTTTTTCTTTTTCTTTGTGAAGGTCAATCCCATTGATTTTTACGGATCCCGTTTTAGGTAGATATGTTCCATTTAAAAGATTCAAAAGAGTAGATTTACCTGTTCCAGAACCTCCCATTATCCCAATTAACTTCCCAGATTCTTCAACAAAATTAAAGTTATGTAGAGCTTTTTTTCCTCCTTTAAATTCATAAGTAATATTTTCTGCTGTGAAAGTTAGGAGTTCTTTATTGTCAAAGGTGAAAAATTTACTAATGACATCGCTGTAATAAATATTTTTACTCTTTTGTGTGTGCAGGGTAGAGCCTTGAGCGAATATGTGAGTTCTGTCATTGAAAACAAACTGACCATTTATGCTTAATTCATCCTTTCCGAAATATCGAACAAACAAGGTATTAATACTTTTTACTTGAAGGATTCTGATTTCAGCATCTAATCCACTTAGATGGATGGTCTTTTTTGCTTCGTTATACTCATTCTCTGGACATATATATAAAACGTCATTCGATTTAATTACGTGAACATTAGAGCTTAGAATAAAATCAGAAATAATATTGTATTCGTCTGTAGAAATATTAAACGCTTCTGCAACGGTATTTACGAATTCAATTTCTTGCTCAGTAACATTATCATTTGATTGAATAAATTCAATTATTCTAATTAAAACAATGATTTTTTGTTTTTGAGTAAGCTCCTCATTGATTTGAGAACAAATCCGTAAGATTTTAACAGAATTTAAAGATGTTCTTTTCGCTAGGCCATCTTTATGCTTTTGTTTTAAATGAAGCGCATTTAAATTCTTTTCAAAAAGATCTAAATATTTCTGAACCATTAATGAGTTCAGTTCAGCCTTAAGAAAAGAAGCTATTATTCTCTTTCCTTTAGAACTTTTTATTACTTGCTGTGATTCAGGACCAATATCGTTTGTGTCATCTACTTGCGCAATTATCGCAAATAGTTGCATTAACGCACGAAGTATTCTTTCACTCATTAAGTCCTATTGAAATAGACTATTTAAACCCAATTAACATAACGGCACAACCTGTTACCTTTTTGTCTAAATCTAATTCTGTTTCAATAGTTACAGGAATAGTTTTTGGTACTTTAAAATCCCAATATGGAGCATTTTTAAAGTTTCTATTTGTAAATAGTATATTTCCTTTTGGATCTTTCACAGTGAAAATCACATAGTCATCATCATTTCCAGCACTTGCAGCAATACGATAAGTTGAGCCACCAAAGAAAGTCGTTTTGAATTCTGCTTTTTCACGATCTAAAAATGCAGTGTAAACTTGGCCATCCGAAACAAATCGAGATTGTCCTTTTGTACCGTTTAAATATGTTTCACACGTTTTAACGATCTTTTCACAATCTTGTGCAATTGCTCTTGAACCAAGAAAAGTTAGAGCAAATAATAGTATAATAGAGTACTTCATATCTTTATTGAATAATGTTTTCACGAATAGTTTTAACCTTTGCTGAAATTTGTTTCAAAATATCAGGACTAATTTTAATAGTGATGTTATGTTGCAAAGTCGTAGTTTTTGATTTTTCATCCGTTTTTGGCTCAATAAACTGATAGTCGATAACAACTTTGTCAAACAATAATTTTAAACTTTTTAAGTCTGTAATAAGATCATCGTTACTTCCTGCTTTGTTGTATTCAGTTAATATCTCAATTATTGTAGTCAATGTTTGCTGTTGCTCTCCAATACGATCTACGATTTTAACATTGTTCTTTTTTGAATTCAATTCACAAGCAAAATACAAAGATTCAATCCAACCACCAGTTAATATTAACGATGACGTAGGTTTTCTATTCGAATTCTTTAGGAAATTATCAGCTTTCTTAAATGCATCAGCAACAATAACCATCATAGAATCTTGATTGTCAGAATTACTCTCAAAACGCGACATAAATTTTTTATCAAAAGCACCTTCTAATCCTAATTCACTAGTCAACTTCTCTACAACAGATAAATATTTTAAAGAAACATTTTTTTGCTGGTAAAGGGAAGCATATCCTAAGTCAGTACCATAGATCCCTAAATTCA
This sequence comes from Flavobacteriales bacterium, assembly GCA_009885545.1. Lineage (GTDB taxonomy): Bacteria > Bacteroidota > Bacteroidia > Flavobacteriales_D > Crocinitomicaceae > M0103. The sequence continues at coordinate 4,853 of VFKM01000068.1, read as the reverse complement.
ATGCTTGCAAGTATTCCGTAGAATATTTTGAAGAATTGGCAATTGGATTTAGTAATTCTTGACTAAAAGGTAGATTAGCTTGTTTGATTAGCATTGCCGTTTGTACAGGAGAGGGAATACTAAAAATCTTTCCGTCAAAATTTGTGTTTAATGATTTATTAGGATCTAAAATCTCTTTATCGATTTGATCTTGATTATCTGAAGAACCACCACAAGAAGTTATGATAAACAACGATAAACTTAAAATACTTAATGCTGAAAAAGTAATTTTCATAGGATAGTGTAATTATGAAGCTAAATTAACAAAAAAATAGTAACCAAGATGTACAATTTAATCTAGTTCTTATTTTTTTATTTAGATAAAGCGAGATTATCATTAATCATTGAAACAACACTGCTCATTACTTGTTATCCATTTGAAAATAATCTCAATTTAAAATAACCACTTAGAAATACGAGGTTAGCATTTTAAAGCTAGCCTTGATGAATATAAAACACGGTCAATCAAATATTTTATCCATTATTTAAGAACCTTCATTAAATTTACACTGAAATAATCGTTAACAATGAACGTACGCCCTAGAAGAAATCGAAAGACTATTGCAATAAGAGCGATGGTAGAAGAAACAAAAATTGGAGCTGAACATTTGATATATCCTATTTTTTTAAAAGATGGAAAAAATATTAAAGAAGAAATTTCTTCTCTACCAAATAATTTTAGATGGTCGATTGATCAATTAATTCCAGAAGTTGAGAAATGCATGGAATTAGGTGTGATGACATATGATTTATTTCCTGCAGTAGAAGAACATCTGAAAGATAAAACAGCTACTTATAGTTACGCTGATGAGAATTTTTATTTACACGCAATACGTAAATTAAAAGAAACTTTTCCAGAGATTGTTTTAATGAGTGATGTTGCTTTGGATCCATATTCGTCTGATGGACATGACGGTTTAGTTGGTTTAGACGGAAGAATTTTGAATGATGAAACATTGCCGATTTTGAATAAAATGTCAATTGCTCAAGCTCAAGCTGGTATTGATATTATTGGGCCATCAGATATGATGGATGGAAGAGTAGGAAGTATTCGAGAAGCGTTAGATTTAAATGGTTACACTGATGTTTCTATCATGTCGTATACGGCAAAATATGCAAGTGCTTTTTATGGACCATTTCGCGATGCATTAAATTCAGCACCAAAATCTGGTGATAAAAAAACATATCAAATGAATCCTGCAAATAAAAGAGAGGCATTAATAGAAGCTGAGTTAGATTTTATGGAAGGAGCAGACATGATGATGGTTAAACCAGCTCTTTGTTATTTAGATATAATTCAACTTTTAAAAGATAATTTCAATATTCCGATTACAGCTTATAATGTCAGTGGTGAGTGCGCAATGGTCTATGCAGCAGCAGAGAAAGGCTGGTTGAATTATGATTTAGCTATGAGCGAAATGCTTTTAAGTATGCGTAGAGCAGGAGCAGACGCAATTCTAACTTATTTTGCAAAAGATTTTGCTACTTTATTAAAAAAGTAATTATATTTGACCCATGAATTTGAAAAACACACAATTGCATCATCATACTTTGGAATTCCAAGTGTGATATAATATTGTGTATACATAAATTATTAAACCCGCTTGGATTATTCAAGTGGGTTTTTTATTGAACCTACCTAAGATAACCCAAGCATTTTAAAATTAAATAAAATGTTAAGAATTGCAGTTCAAAAGTCAGGGAGGTTACAAGAAGAATCCTTGCAGTTATTAAAAGAATGCGGATTAAAGGTTGATGCATCAAATGGTAAATTGAAATCTATCGTTGAGAATTTTCCTTTGGAGGTTTTGTTTTTAAGAAATTCAGATATTCCTCAATATGTAGAAGATGGTGTAGTAGATATTGCCATTGTTGGAGAGAATTTATTGATTGAAGAAGAATCAAAGTTAGAGGTGATTCAGCGATTAGGTTTTTCCAAATGCAGGGTATCATTAGCTGTCCCAAAAGGATCTAAAATTGAATCAATTAAAGATTTTGAAGGGCAAAAAATTGCGACTTCCTATCCCGTTACCGTTCAAAATTTTCTATTGAAAAATGGTGTTAATGCTGAAATTCACACTATTTCTGGGTCGGTAGAGGTAGCGCCAGCAATTGGTTTAGCGGATGGTATTTGCGATATTGTTTCTTCTGGAAATACTTTATTTATGAATGGTTTAAAAGAGTTGGAAGTAATTCTAAAATCTGAAGCTGTCTTAGTGAAGAACCAGAATTTAACATCAGAGAAAAGAGAAATTCTGGATAAGCTCCTATTTCGATTAAAGGCAGTCTTAGCTTCTAAAAACGCTAAGTATATATTATTGAATGCTCCAAATACAGCGATTGCAGAAATTTCTCGAATCTTACCAGGAATAAAAAGTCCAACGATTTTGCCTTTGGCTGAACCAGGTTGGAGCTCGTTACATTCCGTAATTTCAGAAGATCAGTTTTGGGAAAAGATTGATGCCTTAAAAGTTGCAGGAGCAGAAGGGATTTTAATTGTACCAATCGAAAAAATGGTGAACTAATGAGAACATATTTATACCCAACTTCAGCTGAATTATTAGAAATATTAAAACGACCTGAAAAGGATTCTGATAATTTGGAAAATCTAGTGAAAGAGATTTTTGATGATGTAAAATTGAATGGAGATGAAGCTTTGAGGGCGTATTCTTTGAAATTTGACTGTGTCGATTTGCCTATTTTAAAAGTCACAGAAGAAGAATTCAATGATGCAAAATCAATGGTTTCAGCGGATTTGAAAGGAGCAATTCAAATTGCTAAAAACAATATTATCAAATTTCACGAAGCACAAAAAGAGGCTGTAAAGTTTATAGAAACAATGCCTGGTGTTACTTGTTGGCGAAAATCAGTAGGGATAGAAAAGGTGGGTTTATATATTCCAGGTGGAACAGCTCCTTTGTTTTCGACTGTTTTGATGTTAGGGATTCCAGCTGTTTTGGCAGGATGTAAGAGAATAGTATTGTGCACACCTGCAGACAAAAACGGAAAGATTAACCCAGCAATTTTGTATACCGCGCAATTAATTGGAATTACTGATATTTACAAAGTAGGTGGCATTCAGGCAATTGCGGCAATGACTTATGGCACTGAATCTATTTTAAAGGTCTATAAAATTTTTGGACCAGGAAATCAGTATGTTACAGCTGCAAAGCAATTCGCCCAACAATTGGGAATAGCAATAGATATGCCTGCAGGACCAAGTGAATTAATGGTTGTTTCAGATGAATATTCCAATGCAGCATTTGTAGCTTCAGATTTATTGTCTCAAGCAGAACATGGAGAAGATTCTCAAGTGATATTAATTAGTACAAGTAAAGTTTTTGTTCAAGATGTTGAAAGAGAATTGGTTAAACAACTTGATTTTCTTCCGAGGAAAGAAATTGCACTTATAGCACTTGTTAATTCGGCCGTTATTGTTGTTCAACAGGTTGAAATTATTTCAATCATAAATGAATACGGGCCAGAACACTTGATTTTAACAACACAATTTGATGAAGAAATAATTGAAGGTGTCATCAACGCAGGCTCTGTTTTTATTGGAAAATATACACCTGAAAGTGCAGGGGATTATGCTTCTGGAACAAATCATACCTTACCGACAAATGGTTATTCAAAACAATATTCTGGGGTTTCTTTAGATTCGTTCGTTAAGAAAATTACCTATCAGAAAATTTCAAAAGAAGGAATCAAGAATATTGGAAAAACAATAGAAATAATGGCTGAAGCTGAAGGTTTACAGGCCCACAAAAATGCAGTAACACTAAGATTAAATAGTTTGTCATGAGTAGAATAGACATTGATAAAATAATTCGTCCAGACTTAATTGGAATGGCGGCATATTCATCAGCACGAGATGAATATTCTGGAAATGCTTCTATTTACTTGGATGCCAATGAAAATCCTTATAACAACGGTGTTAATCGTTATCCAGATCCTTTACAAGCAAAGTTAAAAAAACGAATTGCGGAAATTAAAAATGTCAATACGGATCAATTGTTCTTAGGGAATGGTTCAGATGAATGTATAGATTTATTATTTCGATTGTTTTGCAGACCAGGAAGCGATAATGTAACGGCAATTGCACCTTCGTATGGTATGTATGCTGTTTCGGCACGAATCAATCAAATAAATTTAATTGAAAGTTCATTGAATGCGGATTTTTCTATAGATACAGAACGTTTACTCAAAGATGCACATGGAAGTAAACTCTTGTTCATTTGCTCTCCAAATAATCCAACAGGTCAAAGCTTTCCAAAAAATCAACTGATTGAAATTTTGACTCGATTTAATGGAATCGTTGTGATTGATGAAGCCTATATTGATTTTGCAGACGATGAGTCAATGTTAACCGAATTTTTAAACTATCCCAATTTGGTCGTTTGTCAAACATTTTCTAAAGCATATGGTATGGCTGGAATAAGGTTGGGAATGTTGTTCGCATCACCTGAAATAATTAGTTGGTTGAACAAAATTAAACCTCCTTACAATATAAATCAATTGACACAAACGTTTGCTTTTGATAAATTGGGGAATTTAAATCAAGTTCAAAATGAAATAGAATCAATAAAAAAAGAACGCTCGTTTTTACTGAAAGAATTGGCTGAAATTCAATGTATAGAAAAAGTTTACCCAAGTGATTCAAATTTTATTTTGATTAAAGTAAAGAATGCAGTAGATAGTTATAATTGTTTAAAAAACAATGGTATAGTAGTTAGAAATAGGTCCTCTCAGTTGCTTTGTGAGAATTGTTTACGGTTGACAATTGGAACGCCAGAAGAGAATTTGTTGTTGTT
>VFKM01000071.1 GCA_009885545.1 Flavobacteriales bacterium | reverse complement strand
GCTCAAGATGTTGTAATTAATGCGGATGATTGTGGTACTTTAAGAGGTATCGTTGCTACTGCGTTGAGAAAAAATGATGAGATTGTTGAACCATTATATGATAGAATTTTAGGTAGAACTTCAGTTCATGCTGTTTACTATCCAGAATCAGATGATGTAATAGTTTCTGCTGGAGAATTGATTTCTGAAAATGTTGCTAAGATTATTGAAAAAGCAGGTATTGAAGAAGTTGAAATTCGTTCAGTTTTAACATGTGAAATGAGAAGAGGAGTTTGTTCAAGATGTTACGGTCGTAACCTTGCTACTCATCGTCCGGCTCAACATGGAGATGCTGTTGGAGTTATTGCAGCTCAATCAATTGGTGAACCAGGAACACAGTTGACACTTCGTACATTCCACGTTGGGGGTACAGCTTCTAATACGACAGATATTTCTGATATGAAGGCGAAAGCTAACGGTAAGTTGGAAATTGATGAATTACGTACTATTGACATGAAAGGTACGGATGGAAATGTCAGAAGAGTTGTTGTTGGACGTTCAGCTGAATTGAAAATTACTGATGAGAAAACTGGTATTGTTATCATGAATGCAAACGTTCCTTACGGTTCGGAAATGATGATTGAAAACAATATTAAAGTTAAAAAAGGAGACGTTATTTGTAAGTGGGATCCATATAATGCTGTAATCGTTTCTGAAGTTTCTGGTAAAGTTGTTTTTGACAGTGTTGTTGAAGGTATTACTTTCCGTGAAGAAGTCGATGAGCAAACTGGATATACTGAAAAGGTAATTACAGAATCTAGAGATAAAAAGAAAAACCCTGCAATTCATATCATTGATGCAAAAACGAAAGAAGTTTTAAGAGAATATTCTTTGCCAGTTGATGCACATATTTCAGTGAATGAAGGGGATAAGATTGAAGCTGGTGAAACATTAGTTAAAATACCAAGGCTTGCAGGTAAGACAGGAGATATTACAGGAGGTTTACCACGTGTAACTGAGTTATTTGAAGCACGTAATCCTTCTAATCCAGCTGTTGTTTCTGAGATTGATGGAATCGCTGAATATGGAAAAATTAAAAGAGGTAATCGTGAAATTCAAATCACTTCTAAAACAGGTGATATTCGAAAATACTTGGTTCCACTTTCTAAGCATATCCTAGTTCAAGAAAACGATTTTGTTCGTGCAGGTCAACCGTTATCTGATGGTGCAATTACACCAAATGATATTTTGAATATTGAAGGCCCAACTAAAGTTCAAGAGTATATCGTGAATGAAATTCAAGAGGTTTATCGATTACAAGGTGTGAAGATTAATGACAAACACTTCGAAGTTATCGTAAGACAAATGATGTTGAAAGCTGAAATTATTGATGCTGGAGATACTCGTTTCTTAGAAGGACAATCTGTTCATAAAGCAGATATCATGGAAGAAAATGATGCTGTCTTTGGAATGAAGATTATTATTGATGCTGGTGAATCGACTGTTTTGAAGCCTGGTCAAATGGTTTCTGCACGAAGATTGAGGGATGAAAATTCACAATTGAAACGTACAGACAAGAAATTGATCGATGCAATTGACGCGGTTCCTGCAACATCTACTCCTTTACTTCAAGGTATCACTCGTGCTTCCTTACAACTCAATCATTCATTTCTGCTGCTTCTTTCCAGGAAACAACAAAAGTATTGAATGAAGCGGCTATTTCAGGTAAAGAAGATAATCTACTTGGATTAAAAGAAAATGTTATCGTAGGTCACTTGATTCCAGCTGGAACTGGTGTTAGAGATTTTCAAAAAATGATTGTAGGTTCGAAAGAAGCGTTACAAGAGTTAATTGAAGGTTAAGCTATAACAAAATAAAATACGAAGGAGCAACAGAAATGTTGCTCCTTTTTTTTATGAAGGAATTAAAGAGGAAATTGTTTTTTGAAACAAAAGAATGAGTAAATTCATCAATCAAAAATTGAATAATGGAAAATAACAACGAAAATCAAGTAAATATCGAATTGACAGAAGAAATTGCTTTAGGCGTATACTCGAATCTTGCAATTATTACTCATTCACCTGCTGAAGTGGTATGTGATTTCGTGCAATTAATGCCAGGGATGCCAAAAGGGAAAGTTCGTTCTCGTGTAATTATGACACCTCAAAATGCAAAAAGATTTATGCGTGCATTGATTGAAAATATTCAAAAATATGAGCAAAGTTTTGGAGTTATTGATGATGCCAATACACCTGGAATGCCACCTATGAATTTTGGAACACCAAATACGATGGCTTAAAGATATTTGAGAAAATTGGAATTAGAACATCAGTTCGGCAGTCCATATTTTCTCATTTCCACAACTGTCTATGAGAATTATTTTAGCAGTATGTTTACCATTTAATTCTTTGGGCCTATTGAAAAATAAATAATTCCCTTTAGATTCATATTCGAGAACATACCATTTATCATCTATAAAAAGGTCATAATCTAATAATTCAGTTTGATTTTCTTTCACCGACCATAAATAGTTGATTTTCCCTTTTATCGGTTGGGATACTTTAAAGTTCATTGGAGAAATACTTGGAGGAATAGTGTCAACCTTTAATGTATATGTACCCAAATAGTCAGATTCAGCTATAATCCAATTGGCATCTATTTTCGAATGCAAAGCATGATTCTTTCCTCCTGAGGATGAAACATTAATATAATGTTTTGAGAAAGCAATGTTTACTGCAGGTAGTTTCATTTTTACTATAACAGGATATTGAATTGGCGAAGTAGGGTCCCCAAAACTAAAGGGAGCAACAAGAGATAAATTCTTTTTTGTGGGTTCATAAAACGTATATTTCTGAGTAGAAAATTCAATTTTCTCCGTCTTGTAGTGAACAATTGAATCAGGATGGAAATAACTCCATGATGGAAAAATTGCCTCTGAACTATTCATTTTCCCTTCAGAAACAAGTACATTAAAGTACAAGTTCGATTTGTTCTTTTTTACATCTATCGCTGAATAGTGCAAGGACAATTTATCTCCTGGCTTAATTTTTATTATTCCTAGATCTGAAGTTGGATAAATTTCCAAAGGATTGTGCTGTGATTTAAATGATTTATGAAATTTCCTCTTTGAAACGGTATACTCATAATAATCCTTATGACTGTTTACATAACGTGAATCTTCAAACGCTATTTTATCAATTCGTTGCTCGAAAACGGTTTCATTTGCGTTTTTTAAACTGCAACTGTATAAACCACATATATTTTCTGCCGCATCGAATTGGTCAACCACTTCAAAAGCAAGTCCCATTCCTCCGTGTTCAGAACAATAATCTGATGAAATGGTAATTAAATCGTCAGGTATGTGATATTCATTGTTCGTTTTTGAGACATTGACAGTTTTGGATTTTCCTGGAACTTGATAACCTTCATTTGTCAAAGCATAGACCTTCATAGCTTTAATCGTCGGAGATTTGTGGTCTTGAATTTCAAATCCATAAACTAATGGATTAAGTGCCACTTCTGTTTTTGTGTCACGTAATTCAAAATGTAAATGTGGTGCAGTTGAACCACCAGTATTACCGGAAAGCCCAATAAGATCACCTTTTTTTATTTGAATATCAGTTGGCGTTAAATAGAGCTCAATTTCGAAGTTTTGTACTCTTTCTTGCACAGATTTGACTATAGAATCTAATCGTCCTTTAAACACAGAACAATGGGCATAAACACTCGTTACTCCATTTGGATGATTGATATAAATCGCTTTACCATATCCGAAAGGCGAAATTTTAATTTTAGCAATATACCCATCTTCAACTGCATATAATGGGAGACCTTCAACGCCATTCGTTTTAAAATCTAGTCCCATGTGAAAATGATGAGGACGTAATTCACCAAAATTTGCTGCCAATACTAAGGGAATCCCGAGTGGTGAACGGTAGTTTGTTTTAGATTTTTTTTGTGAAAAACAAAAAACTGGAAACGTAAAGAGAAATAAAAGTGTTAAAAGTCGAATTACCATATGGTAAAAGTAACTTTTTGAAAAAAAATATGGTAAGAATGATCTAAAAAAGTTGTGCATGTTCAAGACTATACTAATTTTGTATAAAGTTGAACCAATGACAGATCACATTCAAAATATAATTGAAGATATTCGCAATAAAAGTATTGCGTTACATCAGCAGTTGTTGGATGAACGTGAAAAAAATGGTGCTTTTCAATCCGAATTGCAACTATTAACCGAAAGCATAGAACTTCAAAAGCAAGAAGAAAATAAACTTCTTGAAGAAATTGTTTTGCTTAGAGAGGAATTGGAAACGACAAAAAGTCAAGTTGTCGAAAATTCTCATCCTTCTGGAAAGAAAGATGAAGAAATTGATGAATTGGTGAAGGAAATTGAACACTGCATTAGTCAGTTAAAAAAATAACGAATGGGAAAATTGTCCTTGAAAGTCGTCGTTGCTGGTAGAACGTATCCAATCACTGTAAATGAGGGAGAGGAAACGAAAGTTACTAAAGCTGCAGAAGACATTAACAAAGCAATAAAAATGCTACAGGACAATTATGCGGTAAAAGATATGCAAGATTTACTTGCAATGACTGCCCTGCAACTAGCTACAAAACCAACAAATTCAGGCACATCGAGTAAACAAGAGGCAGATTATTCAACTGTTGAAGGTAAATTAGATGATTTGTTAAAAGAGATAGATTCGTTAAAATAAAATTCAAATTTCTTCCCTTCTCGTTTTTTTGATACAACTTGGTTAGTTGTAATTTAATTTGTTTAAAAAATGAGTATAATAGGAATATTAATAGGATTAGGAGCTGGAGGAGCTGGAGTTTTCATTTTGCAAAATGTCATTCTGAAAAACAAAAGAACTCAAATAATTCGCGAGGCCGAACAAGAAGCTGAAAACATTAAAAAAGAAAAAATGCTTCAAGCCAAAGAGAAATTTTTGGTTTTGAAAGAAGAGCATGAAACAGCAATGAAGGAGAAAGAACGTCGCCTTCAATCTACTGAAGACCGCGCAAGAGCTCGTGAAAAAACACTTTCACAAAAAATCGAAGAAGTAGGTAGAAAAGAAAGCGAGTTTGAAAGCAAGCAATCTGAAATGGAATTGAAAGCTCAGGCTTTTGAATTGAAGCATGCAGAACTTGAAAAAACACAAGAAAAAAGAGTCGCTGAATTATCCAAAATTAGTGGTATGACTCCAGAAGAAGCGAAGAATCATTTGATGGAAGCATTGAAAGATGAAGCGCGAACTGGCGCAATGACGCACATCAAAGAAATCACAGAAGAAGCGAAATTAAATGCAAATAGAGAAGCAAAAAAGATTGTAATTCAAATGATTCAACGTGTTGCAACGGAACACGCTGTTGAAAATGCTGTATCTGTTTTCAATATTGAATCAGATGAAGTAAAAGGTAGGATTATTGGTCGTGAAGGAAGAAATATTCGTGCACTAGAAGCTGCTACAGGTGTTGAGATCATAGTTGATGATACACCAGAGGCAATTATCTT
>VFKM01000042.1 GCA_009885545.1 Flavobacteriales bacterium | reverse complement strand
CAGAACAGCAATTGAATTCTAATGATTTTGACATGTCACAAGGTTCAATCGTTTCAAAAGAAGAAACTATTTCATTTTTAGAAAAGAAACTTACTGAATTTGGAATGAACTCAAAAGAACAAGCTGATTTTATAACTTTTTGGGGGCCACAATTAAATAAGAATTCAAATAACTTTATTCACTTCGTTATCAACGATGAAGCTAATATATTTGCTGATTTATCTATTTCACCAAAACCAAAAGCTGTTTATAGGATTTATTTAGTTTACTGCGATTCAAAAGAGCTCTCTGAAAATTTAATTACAGAACAAATACTACCTAGAATGAATCGTTCCGGTTTCATTGTTCTTGAATGGGGTGGCGTTGAGATTAATAGAGATAATAGTGACATGTAATTATTCAGTACATTTCAATATTCAGCTTATCCAAAGTAACTCTATATGGAAAACAATTAAATTAAGCTTTTGCTCTTGGATTAGCGAACATTCTTACATCTTCTCCTGAAATAGCATTATCACAAAGAATGACTAAACGTTCTACTATGTTTCTTAATTCTCTGATATTTCCTGTCCAATCTGTCTGTTGTAATGCCAATAATGCATCTTCCGTGTATGATTTTCTTGGAATTCCATGCTCAGCGCAGACCATTGTCATAAAGTGCTCTGCTAATAATGGAATATCATCTCGTCTATCATTCAATGAAGGAACATGAATTAAGATGACAGCCAAACGGTGATATAAATCTTCTCTAAAACGTCCTTCTTCAATTTCCTTTCTCAAGTCTTTGTTAGTTGCGGCAACAACCCGGCAATCAACTTTTATGTCTCGTTCTCCTCCTACTCGTTGAATAACGTTTTCTTGCAATGCACGCAATACTTTAGCTTGAGCACTGGCAGACATATCACCAATTTCATCCAAGAACAATGTTCCTCCAGAAGCCAATTCGAATTTACCTTTCTTATCTTTTACAGCTGACGTAAATGCACCTTTTTCATGTCCAAACAATTCACTTTCAATTAATTCAGAAGGAATTGCTGCACAGTTCACCTCAATAAATTGCATTTTTCTTCGATTCGAATTATCGTGTAATGAACGAGCAACTAATTCCTTTCCCGTTCCATTTTCACCAGTAATAAGTACACGAGCATCAGAAGGAGCAACTTTTTCGATCATTTCTTTGATCTTGGTAACAGAATCCATTTCACCAATAATAGAACTTCCTTTGAAACGTTTAACTGTCGTTTTCAACTGTTTTGTTTCTTCTACTAGTCCAACCTTTTCTTTGGCATTGCGAATCGTTACTAAGATCCGATTCAAATCCAATGGTTTTTCAATGAAATCAAAAGCACCTTTTTTAATTGCTTGAACGGCAGTATCAATGTTTCCATGTCCACTAATCATTATTACTGGAGTTTCAATTTTGGCTTTAATCAATTCGTCCAAAACTTCCATCCCATCCATCAAAGGCATTTTTATATCACAAAAAATAATATCATACGATTTTGAAGTAGCCTTATCCAAACCATCTTTACCATTCTCAGCCTCTTCAACTTCAAACTCTTCAAATTCAAGAATTTCACGCATTGCTCTGCGGATCGCTCTTTCATCATCTATGATTAATATTTTTCCCATAATATATTTTGTTTGGGTTAAAGATACTAAGGAATTCGGCACTTCGACAAGCTCAGTGACCAAATTAATTCGGGATTTGGAATTAATAACTTATAACCTTTACGCCAACGCTCCTTCTTTCAAAGAACATGGTGAAATATAAACTTTCTTGATATTTAACTTATTCAGAACCCATCTTGTTTTTACAGCAGCGATTGGCGCCATTTTTTTTCGAATTGGTATAATCCATTCATTGGAATCTCTTTCTTCTAAAGTGGAGGCAATTATTTCATCCAAACATTCATGCAGATAATGAACAGAAATTTCAACAGCTTTGATTTTTTCTGGAAATGGTTCGTTGTGAATTAGCTCATAGAACGTTTCAAAACTTCCTGACGCTCCAATTAAAATATGTTCTTCTTTTCCGTCAAAAAAACCGTCGGATTTCTCTTCTAACCACTCCTCAATATCTTTTACGTTTTGTTCGGTTAATGGATCAGAACACTGAAAATGTTGATAGATTCTAGAAACGCCAATATTCAAACTTATTAAATCATATATACCATCCTTGTCAGCAAAAACAAACTCGGTACTTCCTCCTCCTATATCCATTATTACAGCTGGTTCAAAAAATCGATACGACCATTTCACCCCTTCGTAAATAAGTTTTGCTTCTCTTAAACCTGTAACAATTTCTATTTTAATTCCACAAATGTTAAGAACCTCATCAATAAAATTTTGAGCATTCGAAGCATCTCTCAATGCAGAGGTTCCAATGCCTCTTATTTCTTCAACATTAAAAAGATTACATTTTTCTTTAAAATCTTTCAAAGTATTGATTCCACGCAAATAGGCTTCTTGAGCTATGATGTTTTGGTTAATCCCTCCCATTCCAAGTGCAACGCCTTCTTTCTCAGAATAAACGATTTCATAACGCTCATCAAAAACATCTGCAATTAGTAAATTGAAGGTGTTCGTTCCAAGATCTATAACGGCTTTTCTCATCCTAAGATTTTTTGAGCCACTTCAATATTAAACCGATTTTAATTCGATGTCCGAATTGTAAAATGCCATTTTTGTATAATCGTCCAGCTATAAGTAGAGTAACAATTGCACTTAAAATCAATAATACTAAAGACAAATATAAGTGGTACACCTGTCCTGGCTCATAACCTTGTGCCAGTTTCACCATTACAACAACTGGGGAAGTGAATGGCAAATAATGGAAAACAGCAGCCATTGTACTTTCCGGATTCTGCAACGAATAATATCCTGCATATAATGCGAAACACAACAAAAAGATGATTGGCAAAACAAATTGTTGTCCGTCACTTTCAGAACCTGAAGTTGCACCAATTGCTGCAAAAAATGCTCCGTAGAATAAATATCCAACAATAAAAAACAAAAGGAAATAGGTTGTCATAGTGCCAAAATGTATGCGTTCATACACCAAATCCACAAACTGATTGTATTCAACTCCGTCAAGAAATTGATCCATAGCCGTTTGATCCTTCAATTCTTGTGTCATTTGAACAAGATTTGAAGCATTTAACATATCTGGAAATAATGTTTCACGCATAAAGAAGAGACCTGCGCCAACAATAACTGCCCAAATAGTGAATTGTATAAAAGCAGCAATTCCAATTCCCATAATCTTACCTAACATCAATTGATTTGGATGAACGGAGGCCAACATAACTTCTACTATCCGATTGCTTTTTTCACGGGTTACACTTCTTAAAATTGTCATTCCAAATAAAAAGATAAACACAAAAATTATTACACCGTAAAAGAATCCAACCCAGGCGGTTATATCAGCTGATTTATTAAACGGATCGTATGCATTTCGGAATGCAACATTTAAAGGTTGTTTAATTTTTTGAAAATCTCTAACAGATAGATTGGTGAACCTAGCAACCATCACTTCCTCCAATCTACGTTCAATATGAAATTGTAAATTAGTTTGCATACGAACAGATGGTTTTTCTCTAAAAAAAACAAAGGCCGTCTTATTAGCCAATACTTTTTCATTGATTTCTATCATTGCGTCAAATTGCTGAAAACGCTCACCGTCTCGGAAATCTTCCATTTCGATGTAATTGTTAGCAAAAGAATAATTCACAGATTTGTCTTGAGTCACAAGGATTTTATTGACCATTACATTTCCTGGGTCAGTAATCAATACCTTCCAATGTTGTTTTCCTTCACCACCAAGTGCAAAAAGCATATAAATAACACCTAAAATAATCAGTGGACCAAGTATCGACATCGCGAAAAACGACCTCGCCCCTATACGTTCTTTTAATTCACGCATTGCGATTAACCAACTATTACGCATTGCTTACCTCCTTCTTCACTTGCACTAAATCAATAAATACATCCTGCATAGAAGGCAACACTTCCCATGCCGCTTCTATTTTAATTTGACCTAATAAGGCTCTCAATAAATCTTCAAAAGAATTGTCTCCTCTCATTTTAACACGAGCTATAAATCTATCGTCACCTAGTATTTCTTTATCAATTAATTCAAAACTGATCCATAATGCGTTTACAAAAGCAATCATACTTCCTCTAAACTTAATTGCATATTCTCCAGTTTTACGTTCCTCTTGAATTTCAGAAATACGGCCTTCCATAATTTTTTTAGATTGGTGAATCAGAACAGCTCTATCGCAAATTTCTTCAACACTTTTCATATTATGTGTAGACAAAATAATTGTTTTGCCTTTCGCTCTCATTTCTATCAACTCTTGTTTAATTAATTCAACGTTGACAGGATCAAATCCACTCAAAGGCTCATCTAAAATCAATAATTTCGGCTCATGTAAAACAGTACAAATAAATTGAACTTTCTGCGCCATTCCTTTGGACAATTCCTCAATTCGTTTTTTTCGCCAATCAGTAATTTCAAATTTCTCTAACCAATATTCTAGTTGTGTTTTGACATCTTTTTTTGACAAGCCACGAAGTTGTCCTAAAAACAAAGCGTGATCTTCAACAGTCATTGTGCGGTACAATCCTCGTTCTTCTGGTAAATATCCAATTTGTGATAAATGTTGTTGGGTCATCAAGTCACCATTCATTCTGACATACCCCTTATCAGGTTCAATAATTCGGTTGATGATTCGGATTAATGTTGTTTTTCCTGCTCCGTTAGGACCTAGTAATCCTAGAATTTCTCCTTTTTGAACATGAATCGAAACATCGTCAAGGGCGACCTTACGATAGAATGATTTTGATATATGTTGAATCTCTAACATTGATGATATTTAGCTGACGGATAAAGCTAATAAAAATGTTGGAAAGACAACGGATTTGGAATTTGTGATTTAGAATTTATACCCTACTCCAATTCGTCCATTTACAAAAAACGGAAATTGTTGAAAGTTAAAACTTTTCACATTTCTTTCAGAAATCGGTAGAATTGGGATTCCTGTTTTTTCAGAAAGAAAATAAGTGTCAATAACACAAAATGGAATATTTACATCTATAAAGAATTTTGAATTTATATGGTAGTTTAAACGTGGTGTAATAAATACTTTTGTTCCAATTGTAATTTCAGATTCAGGAAATGAAGTTGCAATTTTTGGTGTATAACTATGTTGCTTAAAATAAGGATTCACAGCAAATCCTATTGCAGGAAGGAATTTTTTGCCTTTCAATTTATTGAAATTTAAAATAAACTCATATTGAGCAGAAATGTGTGTTGCTATTAAATTGCTCCCATTTAATACTTGCTGACCAAGAATAGGGTCTTCGTTTAATTCTGTAAAAGTTGATTTTTTTCCTAACATCAAATATGAAATTTCAATTTCTTGAAAATTATTCTTTTTAGTTTTCCATTGAAAAGCAACAGTTGGGTGAAAAATTTGCAAATCAGAAACAGTTGAAAGCAAATAACTTGAGGTGGAATCATTTACTAATTCTGATTTTGTATACTTCTCATACGAAGTGAGATTATATATTTTAAATGCCTTTTTATAATCGAGATTTGTGTTCTGAGAAAAGCAAGAGGAAACAAATTGAAAAGCAATCAGTAGTAGGATGAAATTTTTCATAGTTTTTTAATTTAAGGTTCAAACGCCTAGAATAAAAAAATATTTGACTTTGGATTAAACAAACATGGTAATCTTATTCACCCAGGAACTTACCTTTCCAATTTTTCCATTTATACATTTTGGAAAAAATAAGAAGTAAAAGTGGTTGGATTAAAATAATCGTCAATAATGCATCCCATCCGAAAGTTGGTTTTGCATGATCCATGAAAAGTGCATCTGTTTGAAAGGCTTGCCATTCGTTTGTTAAAATTAACGAAGCAAAAATATTGTTGATGGCATGGTAGCCCATTGACAATTCCAGTCCATCATCCATGAGGGCTAATATCCCAAGAAAAACACCTGTAACGATATAATAAACAAGAACGATATATCCCAACTTTTCTACTTCTGGATTTGCACCGTGTAACAAGCCGAAAAGTATACCTGTTATGACAACTGCAATAATTCCTTTTTTATAAAAATGTCCAAATCCTTGAAATAAATAGCCTCGAAAAAGAACTTCTTCACACGTTGTTTGGATTGGAATTAAAAATATTGAAATCAAGAATAAAGGGAAAAAAGTTGAAGCGTTAAAATTCCACGTTATATTATCTCCTGAATAAATTGAAATTGTAAGGAAAATTGCCATTGTCAATCCCCAAATGAACGCTGCTGAAAAAAATCGTTTCCAATCAAATCTTGTACGACTTGTAAAAAGGGAAATAATTGAACGTTTGTGTAAATACTTTATGGATAGCATCAACGTAATCAAGACAATTATGAAAGGGATTATCAAATACGTTAATAATTTATTTTGACCCAATAATTGTCCGAAATTCAAACTTCCTTCGTTTTCAATATCGGCCAATCCTCCATGCATTTTCAAATCAACCAAAAGTGGAATTTGTCCAACTATTGCATACGCCAAAATAACTAAACATAACGTAAGAATGTACGTTGAAAGTAAATTTGTTCCCTTACTGGCGTTATTGAGAAATGACATATTTTAGACAATTGATTTTATTTGAGGTTGAAAAGTAAATATAATTAATTCATAAAGATTCTTCGTATACTTATTTAAACAATTTTGCGCACTCTATTTTTTTGAGCTTATTTATGAATATTAGTGGTTCTATTTGTGGTTCTATTTGTGGTTCTATTTGTGGTTCTATTTGTGGTTCTATTTGTTTTTGTGTATTATTGTTTAAACCTAAAGCTAATAATTTATGAAAAAATCAATCAATCAATCAATCAATCAATCAATCAATCAATCAATCATACTAATAAATAGTGTGTTTTTCATTCTATTTTTCTGTTCTTCCATTTTTGCTCAAAATGGAAACGGTAGTGAAAATGGGACAGGGCAACCAAATAATCAATGGAAAATAAATGGAAACAATACTGATACGAACAACTTTATTGGTACAACTAATTTACAAGATGTTAAATTCAGGACAAACAATGTTGAACATTTAAGACTAACCAAAGAGGGAGATTTAGGTCTTGGGACAACAAATCCTGCTGCAAAATTAGATGTTTATGGCAATGTAATTTTAAGAAATTCACTTCAATTGCCTAGTACAGCTTTAACAAGTACTTTTGAAAACAAATATTTTCTGATTGTTGATTCTTTGGGCAATGTTACTAAAAGTCTATTAAACGCTCAGTTTATTCCTATTTTTCAACCTTTAGGAATATGTGATATTCCAAATCAAGATGGCACTGTTGGAATCATTACCCCATATTGGACCTCTGGTCCTAATAAACTATATTCAGAATGTCCATCTGTTAATATTGGAATTGCAACTTCCTCACCAAGAGTTAATTTAGATGTTCATGGACAAGCATATTTGGCAAAATTAAGTATCGGAAAAGCGGATCCTTTAGCAAGTATGGCTTATTTACATTTAAAAGCTCAACAAAACCCTTCTAGTATTGTTAAGATGATGTTTATTGAAAGTAACGAACAAGAATTACTATCTCTTGATTATCAGGGTTTGTTAGCTACAAAAAACATTAATGCTCAAAAAATAGTGATTAATGCTCCTGATAATAATGAATCACCGTTTGTTATTGAAACTTCGAATCAAAAATTGCTTCAATTGGATTATGATGGTTTACTGCATGCAAGAAGAATAAGAATAGATGCTGTTTCTTGGGCTGATTTTGTGTTTGATAAGAAATATGAGTTACTTCCTCTTTTAGATTTGAAAAAATTCATTACCTTAAATAAACATCTCCCAAATATCCCAACTGAGCAAATAGTAATTAGTGAAGGGGTTGATATCATCGAAATGAATAAATTGTTACTCCAAAAGGTTGAAGAATTGACTTTGTATGTAATAGAATTAAATGATGAGGTTATTAAACTGAAAAATCAAAAAAAATAATTAACATTTAATATTATACTGAGATGAAATATTACATATTTATATTATGGATAATATTATTCAATACTACTGTTTTAAATGCTCAAATATTTCCACACACCTGTGATTGGAATAATGTTCTCGTTACAGAAGATATTGAATGCCAAAATGGAACTTTAGATTGGATTTTGGCATTTGAGGAAAAATTTGATCAAAACGAGCTAGACCAAACCAAATGGAGTGTTCCTTATCAAGGTGTTCTTAGGGATTTTGCTTTTATGAACGAAAAACAATGGTATT
>VFKM01000084.1 GCA_009885545.1 Flavobacteriales bacterium | reverse complement strand
TTTGCAGTGAATACATTGTATGGTGCAAGCCATGTTTTGGCAAAAGGTGTAATGCCGGTTTTTCTGACTCCAAATGTTTTTATTCTTTTCAGAGCGCTAGGAGCAACAATATTATTTTGGATTGTAAAAGCGTTTTTTGTACGCGAAAAAATTGAACGAAAAGATTACCTTCTTTTAGCTACGTGTGGAATGTTTGGCGTAGCAATTAATCAATTATTCTTCTTTCACGGATTGAATTTATCTTCTTCAATAAATTCCGGTATCATCATGGCGTCCAATCCAATTTTGGTTGTCATTTTATCTTTTATCATTTTGAAAGAGAGAATTACATTATGGAAATCCGCAGGAATATTGTTGGGTGCAACAGGCGCAATTTTGTTAACCCTAACAGCAGGAACGGGTAAAGGAGACTCTGTTTTGGGGGATACATTTCTATTCATTAACGCTGCGAGTTATGCTGTTTATCTTGTCATTGCAAAACCATTGATGAAGAAGTATTCGCCTCTAACGGTTATCACATACGTGTTTACCTTTGGCGTTGGTTTCATCCTCTTATATCCGCCAACATTAACAGAATTTTTCACCACCAATTTCTCTATAATCCCTTTTGATGTTTGGATCAAAATAACCTACGTTGTGGTTGGCGTAACGTTTCTGACGTATCTTCTTACAATGTATGGCTTGAAGTATTTGACAGCATCAGTTTCTAGTGCCTATATTTATTTACAACCAGTTTTGGTGATGTTTTTCGCATACACTTTGAGTCAAATTGGCGTTGCAGACGATTATACTGGAACGATCACATGGCAAAAGATCATTTACATGTTGGTGATTTTTGCAGGGGTGTATATTACTTCAGCCAGTGCGATTCGGGAGAGAATAAGGCGTTGATTTATTTTTTATTGAAAAACATCAATGGGTTTTTTGCGAAGCTCTTCTTTCCAATCTTTTTTAGTGTATTCTTGACTATAAATCAATATCACTGTTGATGATTCTCCTTTAATAATTTTCATCATTGGTACCGTATAGAGAATTGCACTTTTATCCCCCGGCCAGAATTTACTCACCCATACTTTTGAAACATAACTTTGATCAGGAAGTTGACGCCACTTTCTGTTTTTATTTTCAAGCATTTTTGTAACATGCTTATCCTGACAATCCGTACACAATAAATTGATGATTAGACTATCACATAATGATTCAGAATTGGCTACACCATTCTGGTTGAAAAAGTGAGTAATTTCCAAACTATCGGCTCCTTCAATTTTCACGATAACACTGTTTCCGTGATCGACAATGTCAATTGTAAAGGATGAATCTTGATCAATAAGATCTTCATAGGTTGTAAAAATCTCTTCTTTTGAAGACCAAAAATAATCTTGAGCACTACTTGTAAATTGCCAATGAGTCAATAAAATCAAAAGTATAAACCTAATTTTTTTCATATTATTTAATTACCAGTTGAATATTTCCATTTACCTTTTTGAAATTATCATCAAAATTAATTGGGGCAATCACGATATTGAAATTGGGATTAGAGACACTTAATTCTAAGAGATTAAAAAAGCGACCATTAATAAATCTTTGATCGTGATTAAGATAATGATCATTGCTTAATTCTCCAAAAATGAGTGCATGAGATGCAGGAATTTTAATTTGATATCCAGATAAACTTGTGTCTAGGTCAACAACTTTTGTTTCTGTTCCCCAGTCAATTTCATGGGTACTATTTAATTTATATAATCTGGGTTGCTGAGAAAAAATTGGAAATCCATTGGAAGCTGCCAATAGTTTATATGTGGCTGTTGTTTCAACTTTACTTGAATTACTAATCACGAAATATTCATTCCATGAACAACTGGAAAAGATGAAAAGAATTGAGATGGAAAAGATTAGTTTTATCATTTCAAAGGAGATTCTATTTTTGAGGATTTATCTGTTTCCTCTCAATATAATATAAAATAGTTAGATAAATATAGCTTAAACTCTTATTCATTAAATATTCATTCGTTTTGAATTCCTTACAGTTTAATCCTTTTTTCACACAATTCGAGTTTTAATTGTTACGAATGGATTAGATCATATTTTCTGTTAAATTGATCGTCAGAAAATGAATTAATTTATTTGACAGAATTGCCAATTTGGAGTGAGTTGACTCACAATAATAAATAAAAAAAAGCCTTTCATTTCAGAAAAGCTTTTTTGATTGAAATTATATTATTTCAGGTCATAAATCTTTTGTATCGAACCATCAGAATAAATATAGATCAGTACAATATTTGGTTGATAAGTAGTTTCTCTTCCTAATAAATCGGTGATTTTAACTAATTGTTTTAAAGATACTTCTGAATCTATAAGTTCTTCAATACCGATAAAATCTACTAGAAAACAATTTGATGTTTCCATACAACCATTTACAGTTACCTCAACAGCATAATTTCCATTAACAATTGCAGAAAAGAATTGTGCTATTTCCCCATTTATGGGTTGATTGCTATTATCACAATCAATCCATTGGTATGATGCTCCATTTTGAGCAACTTGAAGTTCTGCAACAATTGAACTTACAGTAACATCAATGGGAGCTTGCTCTGTTATAATTGTTGTTACAGTGCTATCACATCCAGTATTTATGGAAGTAAATAGGTCATAAAAAGTACCTGCGTTTTCATAAACACTCGAACCAACAGTAACAGATGATCCAAAACAAAGATCAAATGTTTGAGATGAAACCAATTCACTTTGAACAGTAACATTTGTTGTAACTGTGCTATCACATCCAAATTCAATGGAAGGAATCACATCAATAAAGGTTCCTGGTGTTGAGTAAATGCTAGTGCCTACAGTGATAGATTCTCCAAAACAAAGATCCAATGTTTGAGATGAAACCAATTCACTTTGAACAGCAACATTTGTTGTAACTGTGCTATCGCATCCAAATTCAATTGAGGGAATCACATCAATAAAGGTTCCTGGTGTTGAGTAAACACTAGTTCCTACAGTGATAGATTCTCCAAAACACAAATTTACATTTTGAGTAGATTCCATAGGTACAAGTGCATTTTCAAAACCAACAACTGGATTTATAGTTCCAGATCCACTAACCATTCCGTCAGTGTCCACTCTTATTCTGCCATTTGCGCCATTACCACCAGTACCATAATATGGTGAGCCTGCCACTTGACTTGCTCCACCGATTCCTCCAACAGCTGTGATCATCCCATTATTTTGTATGCTTAGCGCACCTAACCAAATGCTTCCGCCTGAACCTGCGCCACCGCCTCCACAATTTCCAGTTCCATCCGAACCTCCATTGCCTCCGTTTGAAGAAATCACTCCTGATGCACCAATTGAGATATTGTTTGCATTGAAGTATATAAATCCTCCACCAGCTCCACCTCCGCCAGCTCCACAATCATAACCACCGGAACCACCACCTCCACCAGAACCTGCAAGAAATGTAGAAAGATCTGAAATTCCATATGAAATTCCTGCGAAACCGCCTGATGCACTGCCAGATGCATTACCGTTTGAAGCATAACCTGCTCCGCCGCCACCAGACCATCCGCTGCCCTTAGTATTCAGCCCTCCTGTGAAAACACCATCAATACCATCCAGAGGTCCTGATGAACTGGAGAAAGAACCATTGCCTCCGTTCGCACCACCTGCAACTCCTACGCCTCCAATACCACCATTAGAATAAGTAATTCCATTTGTGCCATTGCCACCACTTGCTGTTAGTGTCCCATCAATTAACACTGTACCAGTGCAATAAACGATCAGTGCGGAATTTCCTGTTATTGAAACGGTTACACCCGGATTAATAGTAAAAGATGTAAAATTATAAGTAGCACCTGCTAAGGTTGTATTTACTGTCGCTAGATAAGCTCCGTCAGAGCCATCACCAGTTGAAAAGCAACCTTGAGAAAAGGAATTAAAGCCAATAAATGACACTAAAATAAGACTGAATATTTTTTTCATGTTTTTCGTTTGGAGTAAAGATAAAGTATTTCTTTTCAATAGTTATTTTTTATTGAAAGATGTCAATTGGTTTTTTTGCAAGTTCTTCTTTCCCTCATTTACATTAATCTTTAATCTGTTATGATCAATTTCTCTTCTTTTGTTTTTTGATCTTCTGTTAAACTCTCTGTTTTTTTCTGAATAATGAATAAGAGTAATACATTGGAATTATAGCCATAGGGAGAACAATTGCCAATGTTATATATGAAAGAATGTTCTCAGGTAAAATTATTGAAAGCACTAGTAAAAGCAATCCACCGAAAAACCATATTTTGGAACCCAAGTGATGCGTTTTTTTCCAATTTTCTTCGTCTTCTAAATTCCATGGTGTCCGAATTCCGATAAAATAGTTTGGTTTAATATTATTCATGTAATTCCCTAGAAAGGTCAAAAGTAAAGCGACGAGTGATACAATATATCTTGGATCAAATTGTAATGCATCTCTTTTATTATAGGTTTCAGTTGAATAGACAATGAAACTAGATATTAACGTCATAAAAATCACTAAGACCCATGAAAATTTAATAATTAGAGACAGGTTGTTTTCGTAGCGTTTTTTAGGATCTAATTTATTAATGTTTAGGATGAGTAAATTAACACCCAATCCAACCAAAGCAATAAATAGTAATGCGAAAAACATTTCTGTTTTACTTCCATAACTGTCTGCCTGAAAACTTGAATTGTAGTGTAAAGGAACGCTGTCTGGTAATTTATTCCAGATCGAAATATAATATAAAATTGGTAACATTAACACGATACTTTGTAGTAGAATTATTCTTGTCTTTTTCATAATCTTGTTTTTAGTTATTATTTATTTTTTGTTTAGTTCGATCATCCATTTCATGATGTCGTCAAGGACTGTTGTGTTTAAACTATATTTTACATATTGTCCTTCTTTTACACTTTCGATAAGGCCAGCTCTTTTTAACAAGTCGAGGTGATGAGAAATACTTGGACCGGAAATATTGAAATTGTTTACAATTTCACCTGCCGTCATATCATTTTTACGAAGCAATTCTAGAATTTCTCTTCTAGTAGTATCATTAAGTGCTTTAAAGGCGGTGCTCAGAGACATTATTTATATATTTAGACAAATATCTAAATACTATTTCTGATTAGCAAATATTTTTTAATAAAAAAGTTAAATTGGGTACAAAATGCAACATTGCTTAGTTCTCCAAATTATTAGCAACGGCTCAAATTTGCTGTGTATTTCCCTTGATTATTAAATCCAGGTTACCATCTTTAATAAAGGTAATTTTTGATTTGATTGAGGAGTCTATTTCCTTTTTTAATTGACATTAAGTCTTTGTCTGCCATTATTTTGGCATGCGTATTTTGATAACCCCCGCGGAGAAAATGGTCAATCCGCCTATAAGAAAAACGGCATATTCAATTCCGAATAAGTCCGCTGTGACACCTGAAATTATGGCGCCAAAAGCATAGCCTAAGTCTCTCCATAAACGAAATGTGCCAATACTCTCAGCTCGTTGTTTCGGGTTTGTCGCTTGAGCAATGCTTGACAGGAATGTTGGATATACCAATGCAGTTCCAAAGCCTAATAGTGCCAAAATGAAACCTAAAATATAAAAGTCACTAGTGAATGGAATAAATAAAATTGCCAACCCTTGTAAAAGCATGCCCCAAAATAGCATTGCCTTTTTTGAATAATGGTCAGACATTTTCCCAGTAAAAAGTTGTCCGATCCCCCAAACAGTTGGATAAATAGCCATGATTATTCCAATGTTTTCGTAGTTAAAGTTTAAAGACAATAAGACAATTGGAAGTAACCCCCAAATCATTCCGTCATTTAGATTATTTATAAGTCCGGCCTGTGTAACTGAACTTAACGTTTTGTTTTTAAAAGTCGTATCTAAAAACACATTGTCAAGTTGTGAAGTCGTATCTGTCAAATTTTCTTTATGAGCAAAAACTCTCGTGTCTTTTACCCATAAAGCAGTTAAGATAAATCCAACAATGGAAATGAAAATACCTATATAAAATGGATAAGGTGTAATTCCATAATTATTTGCAATATAACCAGTCAAAAAAGCAACTATACCAACTGCAAAATAACCTGCAAATTCATTTAATCCCATAGCAAACCCACGGTCTTTTTCTCCAACAAGGTCAATTTTCATTACTACGGTGCTACTCCAAGTTAGTCCTTGACTAATTCCTAAAAGCATATTTGCAAAAATCACCCAATTCCAACTAGGAGCATAAATGAGAATAAATGGAATTGGGATTGCAACAACCCATCCAAATAAAAGTAAATTTTTGCGTCCGAATTTATTAGCGAGTCTTCCAGTGAAGTAGTTTGCAATCGCCTTTGTAATTCCAAAAGCTGTTATGAAAGAAAGAATTGCCGTTTTTGAGGCAACACCAAATTCTATTTCGGCAAACTGTGGGAAAATTGTCCGTTCCATTCCAATCATTCCACCTACAAAGGCATTAATGACTACCAAAATTGTGAACTGCTTCCAATTTTCTTTTAGACCGAGTTTTACGCTTTCTGTCATTATTTTTTAGTGCAACGTTTATTTATTCTTTTTAATAGCAACAGTGCGTGGAATTTACTTCCTCTAAACGCAAAACGAATATAACACTTTTGGTCAATTTTTTTCTCGCCCTTTAATTTTGCAATCACTGATTCACAATTATAGGCGCAATTATTCCAAGGGAATTTCGAAATGATATAAATACCGTTTTACTCGCAATGAGAAATAAGAAGATGAAAGGAAATCGATCAACTCAATTGTAAACCTATTAGTTTGACAAAAGAAATTACTCTAAAATTAAAAAGGCCGCATAATTTGCGACCTTTTTATCAATGAGTTTCTTTATTCTTTTATAATGTTGATCGAAGCTTTTTTGTGATCACTTTCTATTTCAATAAAATACATTCCAGGTGCCCCATCTATTTGTAATTCAAATCCGGATGAGTCAAGAATAATATTTTCTTTTATCAATTCACCATTTGTAGCAAATAACTTCACTTGGATTTTGCTATAATTTTGTCCCATTTCAAAATACAAGTGACCAAAAGTTGGATTCGGATAAACAATAAAATCGGTTCCGAAATCATTTTCGACTATTCCAACTTCAGAAATAGTTATACAATCTGATGTGTCCTGACAACCATTTTGCGTCACAATCACTGCATAAGTGCCGTTGATAGGAGATGTATATGTTTGATTTATCGCTCCGCCTATAACATTGTTATTACTACAATTGATCCATTGATATGCCGTTGCTCCAGGACTTGTAGCCTCTAAGGTTACTGCAGTATTTTGTTGGATAGTTGCGTTTGCCGAATTGATCGTTAAATTTAGAGTTGCAGTTGAATCGCAGCCATTTGAATTTAAAAAATTGGCAATAAATGTTCCCGAACCAGTATATGTTTGGCCGTTAGCTTGCCAATTATATGAATTACACGCAGTAACAGTTTGAGTACTTGTAGTTGGATTATTGACCGTTAGAATCAAAGTTACAATTGAGTCACATCCAGTCGAAGAAAGTAAAGTTGTTTGAAAATTTCCACTACCCGTATATGTAGTTGAAGTTTCGTCCCAAAAATATGATTCACATGCAGTAATAATTTCTTCAGAAGAAGCAAATGAATTCATTGTGAAATTTAAAGTTACAGTGGAATCACAACCACCAACAGTGCTTAAAGTCGCTACATATTGACCATCAGCATTATATGTCATTCCATTTGCTGGCCAATAATAATCTGCACATGCAGTTATATTTTGTGTTGAACTAACACCACTATTGATAGTTAAATTAAGTGTTACTGTTGAATCACATCCATTCATATTTGTTAGTGTTTCCTGATAAGTACCTGAAGAATTATATGTTAATCCATTTGTTGGCCAAACATAACTTCCGCATGAATTTGCTGTTTGTGTGCTTGCACTATTACTAAATGAAGGTGGCAGATTAAAAGCTTCAGTTTGATCAGATCGACTACCTGAAGATCCTTGAGTTGCAGAAAATCCTAATCCCCTGTTCGCAAAAACATTCCATATTAAACATTGGTTAGCTCCACCATACAACAATTGATCAGCATCTAAAATTGCATCACGGCCATCAATAAATCCAGGTTCACACGGTTGTAATTTTAGAGCCGTCACTACTAAATTCATCGCAATGTTATTTCCACCTGATCCATAATATACATCATAATCAAGACCATATTGATCAACTAAAGCCCAGTTTAAATCCCATAGCATCGTGGCCCAGACAAAACCAATTCCATGAGGTTCTGAAATTGCAGCGGCATTATTCGTGGCAGCATATGTATAATCATTAATAGCCCAATCTGTAGAGTAGGGAGCAGGTCTTATTCCAAAACCTGTTGTTGGTTGGCCAGAAACATATGTTCCGATTCCACGATTGTCTGTTGATTGATCTCCAGGTTCTATTGTAAGCATTAAACCAAACCAATCAGACCAGCCTTCACCCATTTGTTCAGCATTTCCGAGACAATTTGAGTTTGCAGCTCCACCAGTAAGGCGAGTTGAAATACCATGTCCATATTCATGTGCAATGATAGCATTGTCCATGTCCCCGTCAGTATCTACTGCACCAGTGTTTTGAAGAGTAGCATTAATTGTTGTTCCTGCTTCTAATTGAGCTATCAACATTTCACCGTCAATATCGGACACCATTATTGCCGGGATTCCTATTCCAGGATCTGTTCCACCCATTGTAATAGGTCCACCTACAACATTATTTACCATAATAACAGCAACAGCCCCTGCTGCCTCTGCTTTCACAATTTTATCAACAAATAAACATGTTCCTCTTCTAATCACAACGATCTTTCCATTTAGAGTAACCCCATTTATTGGATTTTCACACGCGTCATTTTCGTCAGGAATTCCATCATCGTACAAAGCAAGATTTGCTGTTAGAGGACTTGCGGGAACTGGAACTCCAATAGTACCTTCAATCGCAAGATATGGGCCTGCAATTCCAACAGGACTATTAACTGTTAATAAATTTTGAGCAGCACTAGTCCATAAAAACATCTGCATTCTCGGATTTCCGCCGTCTGCAGGAGTAGCAAAATTAGCATTATTTGTGCCTCCACCATCTTGTGCATCTGCATTTACATGGTCAGAAGCGATTCCTCCGTTTCCATAATTGTTATCTTGAAAATTCCCACTTGCTTCATCGAAACCATAATGATAGAATACATCATGCATGATATTATTCATATAGAAGAGATTTGTGATCGCTGCATCTTGATAGGTAGATGGTTGCATGCTAAAATCTATCGGATAAATAAAGCTGTTTGATCCTCCAGAATTTGGTGAGTACCCAGTTCCATCATTATCGTTTACATCCTCTTGAGCATGAACATTGTTACCTCTGGTAATCGTATATTCATCACCCATAATACCATTGTTATCATGCCATCCGAATTGTGAAGCTATAGGGTCTGACGGAGCCACAACTAATGACCTTGGTCCATGACTCGGGCTTTCCAGTGGAATAGCCAATACTAGATATTGGTCTGTTGCTGGTGGTGGAGAAGGCATTGTTGATCCTTCCAAAACCTCAATGTTAGCTTTTGAAATAGAAGAATTACATTCATGTATTCCTTTTGTTTGATGATCCTCAAAAGTGCAACTAGTTACCCAGTCTAACTTGTCAATCAATTCACCATTTACAGCATCAATTCGGACACTCCACCAGTGGTCCTGTGAATTTTCATAAATACTTAAGTCCCATACTAATCTAATCTCATCCTCAACAGGCAAAAGCATCAACTTAACTGGGATGATCTCTGATGAAGATTTACTTTCATACTCAAAATTTCGATCATTTATTTTTTTTAAAAGTTTAGGAGAGCCATTAGAAGAAATATTTAATTCGTCAATTGCGGATAGAATTGCCTTGTCGGCAGAAATTTTCGGTTCAATTGTATTAACTCTATTTTGTATATTTTTCACAAGTCGATTTCCACTCAAAATAATAGTATTCTCTTTTATTGCAAAATTTGCGATCGCATTATAGATTTCAATTTCTTGAAATGTTTGTCTTGTATAGATATAATGAATGGGAGAATTATTCGAAGTATGTTCGTTATAAATTATCCATTGAGAAGATTCCTTTTCTGTTAACCCAAGTTCTTTATAATGTTCTTTAAAATAAGAATTTATAAGTGAATGGGATTCCTGACTAAAGGAAAAATTTGATAAGAATAGTGAAGTTAATAGAAGAAGTTTGTTCATGTTCAATTATTAATTAATTCCTAAAATCAAAAAAATGTTTCGGCAAAAGAAACATGAATCTTTTAAATACGAAAAATACATAAATATAGTTGAATGTGATTCTCTTTTTTAAACGAGTTTTAATTATTTCGAAAAAAACTCCGGTAGTATGCAAATCAATACAATAGGATTTTATTTTTTTTGCGGTTAAATAATTTGCATATTTTTACCATGCTAAATGGACAAAGATGGACAAAGATGGACAAAGATAAACAAGTAAGTACTTTTTTCGGCATCACTGAGGTAGCTGAAAAACTGAATGTATCTCAGAAAACTGTTAGAAGACATATAGCAAGTAATAAATTAAAGTCCATAAAAATTGGTGGTGTTTATAGAGTGCCGATAGATGCTCTTGACGACTTTATGAATCACAACGAAATTCAAGATGAGGTGATTCTTGGTTACGATTTATATGGAAAGAAAATACTTAAGGATGATAATTCGAAAGTTAAAAAGCGAACATTCAATTATAAGAATAATGGGAAAGACAGTATAAACTGGGTTGATATTGTTGACAATTGTGATAATGTTAAAAAATCCAAGCTGACTTTTGTCGATTTATTTTCCGGGGCTGGAGGTATTACAAAAGGGTTTGAACTTGCAGGTTTAAAAGGCATTTGTGGTATGGACTGGTTTGAATCAGCGGGAAAAACATACAGACGCAATTTTAAACATCCTTTTATTGAAGGCGACATCAAGTCTTCAGAAAAGAAAAAAGAATTTTACGATACGGTCAAGAAAGGGCTGAAAGGTCAACAGTTAAATTTAGTTGCTGGAGGCTTTCCATGTCAAGGGTTTAGCATGGCTGGGAATAGAATAGTTGATGACCAACGGAATTCACTATATAAAGAACTATTAGAAATCGTTACTGAGCTAAGACCAGATTTTGTTGTCTGTGAAAATGTTGTCGGACTTAGGTCTATGTTAGGAGGCAAGGTAGAGGAAATGATCTTAAGTGATTTCTTGGATGCTGGATACGAAATGAATGTTACTGTTTTAAGAGCGGCAGATTATGGCGTTCCTCAAAAGAGAGACCGAGTTATATTTATTGGAAATAGAATTAATAAGACAAATTACCATCCTAAAGCCTTTCTTACTCCTGCGGAATATGTCACAACAGGTGAAGCTATAGGTGATTTAATGAATATGAATGATAATCCCGAATTTAATCATGTTCTAACAAAGCATCGTCCAGATATGGCTGAAAAAATGCTCTTATTAGAAGAAGGAAAAAGTCTTTACAAAGGATATTCTGATTCTTGGAAAAAGTGCCCATGGAATGAAGCTTCTTCTACGATTAAAGAAAACCACGGTGGTGTTAACGTACACCCAAAACTTGGCAGAGTATTAACCGCACGTGAAATGGCACGAATTCAATCTTTTCCTGATGATTTTATTTTTGAAGGAGCAAAAAACAAACAGTTGGTTCAACTCGGAAACGCTGTGCCTCCATTATTGTCTAAAGCAATAGGCTTGGCAATTAGAAAGTCTTATGGTGAAATTTAAGATAATTAAAATTCCATTTTAAACGAATTTACCATCATACTTAATGATACGAAAACCCGCCTTTTGGGTAGGTGATGTTAACCCCCGTTATTATTACCCTCATTTTGATTTCTATTTTGCATGATTAACTTCAACTTTAAGTCGTCATATATTATTCCAATAATTAGAACTGCCGCTGCAATTGCTAACACATATAGCTTTAAGGTCGAATAAAATATACCGCCTAAAAGACCACCAATAAAGAAAAAAGCAATAATTGTCAGGCGTAATTTTATTGAAGAGTGGAGTTTGTCTTTCTGGTCTTTTTGCTTGTAAAAAAACAATTGAGATAATTCAATTCCTAAGTCTGTAAACAATCCTGTCAAATGTGTTGTCCGGACTGTTGCATTAGAAATTGTCGTTACTAATGAATTTTGTAAACCCATTGCAAAAAGTAAAGAACATGCAAGTAGATCAGGGTTTTTTGAGATTAAAAATTGTCCGAATACCGCTAATAAAAACAAAATAATGCTTTCGATAATTGTAGGAATAATATAAATAAATCTGTCACTCGTTTTTGAAATAATTTCAACAAGAAGATTTGATACAAATGAACCCAAGAAGAAGAAGAAAATATATAAGAAAAAGATAAAACCTTGCAAAAAATTGAGTTTGAAAATTTCGTCCACAAAAAAAGCGAAGTGTCCAGTTACATTTGTTGTTAAGCGCTGAACGGCTAAAAAACCAGCAACATTTACAATGCCAGCCACAAAAGAGAGCAACGAAGCAATTCTTAAATTATGTTTTAATGTCCTTGTTTTTCCTTTGTGTCTAAACATAAATTAGTTGTCGAATTGCGAGTTTTGTGTCTTCCTAAATGATTACCTCAAGGTCACTATTTCAATTTTCATATACGGATAGTAAGGCAGCGTTGAAAGTTTTTTGTCCACATCCGATTTGTCATTGGCCAATAATACCAAGTAAATTCCAGCAGTTTCACCTTTTATGTATGAAGCTAAAAGGGTCCCATTATCTTCCCATTCCTTTATTATTTCTTGCTCTCTTGGTAATAATTTCATTCTTGTTTCATTGTCTAGTCCTTGTAAAAGGATGTCAATCATAAATTTATTCATTGTATAGTTCTTTATTTGTTGGCTTACTCTAATCGGTTTTCAGCTTTCTCCGTTTTTTAATTTGTCACAGTTTTTTTTGAAGTCAGTTTCATGTTTCACCATCGCTTTTATGCTGACAACTAACGGTTTGCATATTTGCGATGGGCGGGTTTTTTAGCAATACAGTTTATTTGGAAACTGCACTTTCAGTAACAACAAAACTGTCTTTGGAACAAGAAACCCCTCCTTTTGGGTAGGTGCTGTTATGTTCTGCCATTCTTACAATTATTAATTATTTATTTTTTTTCTGAAACC
>VFKM01000118.1 GCA_009885545.1 Flavobacteriales bacterium | reverse complement strand
TGGGTAAGAGCTTTTAGAAGTAACCGTTTTATTCAAATTAATGACGGGTCAACAATAAATACCTTGCAAGCTGTAGTTGATTTTGAGAAGTTCGATGAGGCAATTTTAAAGAAGATTACAACAGCAGCAGCAGTTGGATTGAAAGGAATTCTAATTGATTCTCAAGGTTCTGGTCAGGCAGTTGAATTACAAGTAACAGAAATTGAAATTATTGGTGAAGCAAATCCAGACGATGTTCAACGAACTGTAATGCAGCCAAAAAAGCACAGCTTAGAATTTTTGCGTGAACAAGCGCACTTGCGTTTTAGAACAAATACGTTTGGTGCTGTTTTTAGAATTCGTCATGCAGTGGCTTATTCAATCCACAAATACTTTAACGACAAAGGTTTTTTCTATTTACATACGCCAATTATCACAGGTTCAGATGCTGAAGGAGCAGGAGAGATGTTTAGAGTTACGAATTTAGATCCTAAAAATCCACCATTAAATGAAGATGGAACAGTAAATTACAAAGAAGATTTCTTTGGAAAAGCAGTTAATTTAACTGTTTCTGGACAATTGGAAGCAGAATTAGCGGCGTTAGCACTAGGACAAGTGTATACGTTTGGACCTACTTTCAGAGCGGAAAATTCAAATACTTCTCGTCATTTAGCAGAATTTTGGATGATTGAACCAGAAGTAGCGTTCAATGATTTGTTGGATAAC
This sequence comes from Flavobacteriales bacterium, assembly GCA_009885545.1. Taxonomy (GTDB): domain Bacteria; phylum Bacteroidota; class Bacteroidia; order Flavobacteriales_D; family Crocinitomicaceae; genus M0103. The sequence continues at coordinate 8,470 of VFKM01000118.1, read as the reverse complement.
ATGAATTTGACAGAAGATTTCTTGAAATATATTTGTCAATATGTGATGGACAATTGTGCAGATGATCTAAGTTTTTTAAATGATCGTGAAGTTCAAGAACAGGCGCAAAAACCACAAAACGAGCGCAATGAATTAACATTAATCGAACGCTTGAAATTTGTTGTAAATAATGAATTTAAACGATTGACATACACAGAAGCAATTGATGTTCTAAGAAATTCAAACCATTATAAAAAGAAGAAATTTCAATACGAAGTTTCTTGGGGAATTGATTTGCAAAGTGAACACGAGCGTTATTTAGTTGAAAAAGAATTTAAATGTCCAGTGATTTTAACGAATTATCCAGCTGAAATTAAAGCATTTTACATGCGTCAAAATGATGATGGAAAAACTGTTGCAGCAATGGATGTTCTTTTTCCAGGAATTGGTGAAATTGTAGGTGGTTCTCAGCGCGAAGAAAGAATGGATATTTTGAAAAAGAAATGTGCAGATTTTAATATCGATGAAGATGAACTATGGTGGTATATGGACACACGAAAATTCGGATCTGTTCCGCATGCAGGTTTTGGTCTAGGTTTTGAAAGAATGATCATGTTTGTTACAGGAATGACAAATATCCGAGATGTGATTCCTTTCCCAAGAACACCTCAAAATGCTGAATTTTAAAAGAATTTAGTATATTTAGTCAAGATTGATACAGTAGAAACGAATGGCCTTAAAACAATATCTCGCTCAGAAACTCGAACAACGACTTTCTCCACAACAAATTCAATTAATGAAATTGTTGCAGGTTCCGACCATGGAATTGGATCAACGAATCAAACAAGAAATCGAGGAGAACCCAGCCCTAGAAGAAGGAGCGGAAGAAAAAGAGGAAGATGAATATGACAATGATGACGACTACGATAAAGACGATGACAACGACAAAGATGATGATGCCGATTTCGACATTTCAGCATATATAGATGAAGACGGGTCTGATTACAAAACAAAAGCAAATAACACAAGTAAAGACGATGAGGAACGCGTAATTCCATTGTCTGGCGAGCAATCGTTTCAAGAGAAAATGTCTGAACAATTGCATCTATTAGATTTAGATGATACACAATTCATGATTGCTGATACAATTATTGGAAACTTAGATGAATCGGGTTATCTTAACCGTGAAATTGAAGCAATTGTTGATGATTTGGCCTTTTCAGCAAATATTACAACTACAGAAAAAGAAGTTGAAGATATATTGATTATAATCCAAGATTTGGATCCTGCGGGAGTGGGAGCTAGGGACTTGAGAGAATGTTTGTTGATTCAAATTAACCGCAAACAAGATGGTGATATTACAAAATATACTGCCAAAATAATATTAGAACAATTCTTTGATGAATTCACAAAGAAACACTACGAAAAGATTTCAAAAAAATTAGAAATTGAAGACCAGGATTTAAAAGAGGCTGTAGCTGAAATTTTAAAATTGAATCCAAAACCAGGTGGTTCAATGAAAGAATCTTCTAAAAATCACCAACAAATCATTCCTGATTTTATGATTACGGAGTTTGAAGGTCGATTAGAATTGACTTTGAACGGAAGAAATGCCCCAGAATTGAAAGTCAGCAGAGAATATGAGCAAATGCTTAGAACTTACGCTGAAGGAGCAAAAACATCAAAATCAGATAAAGATGCCTTGCAATTTGTAAAACAAAAATTGGACGGAGCAAAATGGTTCATCGATGCGATTAAACAACGTCAAAACACCTTGTTATTGACGATGGATGCGATCATGAATTATCAAAAAGAGTATTTTTTAACGGGAGACGAGACAAACTTTAAACCAATGATTTTGAAAGATATTGCTGAAATCGTTAGTTTAGATATTTCGACAATTTCTCGTGTAGCAAACAGTAAATATGTTCAAACAGGTTATGGCATTTTCTCTTTAAAATACTTTTTTTCAGAATCGCTTTCAACAGATTCTGGAGAAGAAGTTTCGACTCGTGAAGTAAAGAAAATTCTATCAGAAGCAATTGAAGGAGAGAAAAAGAAACGACCTCTTACTGATGAAAAATTAGCAGATTTGTTGAGAGAAAAAGGATATAATATTGCACGAAGAACAGTTGCGAAATACCGAGAACAATTGAATATTCCTGTGGCTCGATTACGTAAAGAATTATGAAAATACTTGCTGAAATTCTTTCTTGGGTTTTCTTACCGTTATTGACACCTGTTTATGGGTTGTTAATCGCCATGTACGTGTTATCTGAACCCTATCCTGTTTATTCACAAGAGTCACTTTATTTATTACCTGACGCAGCGAAAATTGCTATATTTTACATGTTTTTGATTTTCAGTGTTATCGCTCCAGGAATATCTTTTGTAATTCTTAGAAAGCAGAATATTATAACAACAATTGATATGGAAAATCAAAAAGAACGTAATATTCCAATGTTTATGACGCTCGCTTATTGTTTGATTTTGTATTCATTATTTATTTATTTGTCTAAAGAAACAGTTCTTCCAAAGTATGTGTATGCCTTGCCTTTTTCAGGGATTTTTGTAACGGTAATTTATACGTTTATAAATCGGTGGATTAAGATTAGTCTGCATGCCGGAGGTGTAGGAATAATGACTGGTTTTTTATTTGCTTATGCTCTTGAACAAGCAGAATTTCAGTTTTGGATATTAATTTTTGCAATCATTGCTTCAGGATTAACAATCTCGGCACGTTTATTTCTAAAGAAGCATACACAATTGGAAGTATACACAGGTTGGTCATTGGCTGTATTAATGACTTTTTTAGTAAATTATTTATACCCAATTGGGTAATAACAAAATCAAAAAAGAATGAAATCACCAATTTTAAAAAGCACATTTATTTTTACACTTTTAATAATCTTAGTTTCATGTGGTGGAACAAGTAAAGGAAAAGGAATCAATGTATTTACTGTTGATCAAGACAAAGCCCTAGGTGCGCAAGTAGCACATGAAATTGACAGTAATACAGCTCAATACCCATTATTGGATTCAGTTCAATACAAGCAAGTTTATCAATATTTGTATAAAGTTCGTGATAATATTTTGAACTCTGGTAAAGTCGATTTAAAAGATGAATTCACTTGGAGGTTAAGAGTTATTCATGATGATAGTACTTTAAATGCATTTTGTACTCCCGGAGGATACATTTATATTTATACAGGAATTTTAAAATTTTTAGATTCTGAAGACGAATTGGCAGGTGTACTTGGTCATGAAATTGCTCATGCTGATATGCGTCATTCAACTCGTCAAATGACTACGATGTATGGATTTCAACTACTACAAGATGTGTTATTAGGAAAAAGGGAAGCTATCAAGCAAATTACAGGAGCGCTAGTTGGCTTGAAATTTTCACGTAAACATGAAGAAGAAGCCGATGAAAAATCAGTCGTTTATTTATGCCCAACTCAGTATAACGCTGATGGTGGAGCTGGTTTCTTCGAAAAAATACAAGCAATGGGTGGAGCCCGTCAACCTGAATTTTTAAGTACACATCCAGATCCAGGAAATAGAATTGAGCATTTTCATAACTCAAAAGTAACTTTAGGTTGTAAAGGCGATAAAAAATTTGAGGCAGAATATGCTGCTATGATAGCCAAATTACCGAAATAATTCAATTCATACTTTTCATTAAAATGAAAGAAAAAAGAACGTCTTTAGCAGATATTGCAAAAATTGTTGGTGTATCAAAAGCGACAGTTTCATTTGTTTTAAACGACAAAGGCGACGAGTTTAATATCAGCAAGGAAAAGCAACGTATCATAAAGGAAAAAGCAAAGGAATTACTTTATGTACCAAATTATTTTGCTAAAAGTTTACGTCAAGGAAAAACGAAAACTATTGGTTTAGTATTGGCAGATATTTCTAATCCTTTTTATGCTGAGTTATGTAAAACAATTCAAGAAGGTTTGTATCAAAACGGTTACAATACATTAATCGTAAACACGAACGATGACAAAGAATTGGAAAAGACTTTGATGCGTGAATTATTACAACGTTCAATTGATGGAATGATAATTTCACCGAGCAATAACATTCAGGAACTAATTCCAATTTTACACGAAACACATATTCCGGTTGTTTTTGCGGATAGACCTGGCGATGATGAAGCAGATTTTGTGGGAATTGATAACGAAAAAGAAGTCAAAAAACTGATTAAAGCATTTTCTATTAAACCAAAAAAATTAGTTGTTTTAAGTCAACATTCTGAATCTATTTTGACAATTGAAAAGCGAATTGAAGGAACTAGAATTGTTTGTTCAACAGAAAAGATTGTTTTGGTTGTTATTAATTTGCCAGAAAATCAAGATGAAATTAATGCCTTAATCAAACAAGAATTAGATAACGGGGCTGACTCTTTTTTGCCGTTAAACAACCAAGTGGCATTTAAAACATTGGCAGCGCTAAAAAAGTACAATGTCAAAATACCTCAACAAGTGCGTTTGATTTCATTTGATGACAATGAAGCTTTTGCATATATGGAGCCTGCAATATCAGCATTGAGACAACCTGTAAAACACATTGGGACAGAAAGTGTAGACCGCATCTTAGATCGTTTAAAAGAGACTAAAGTTCCAGGTAAACATTTACTTCTTGCTTGCGAGTTTATCGCAAGAGGCTCACATTAATTTTCTAAGTAAAAATTATTTTTCTGTCATTAGTAACATTCTTTAGTGTTTCAAAGATTTGTATATTTTAATTAAAAACTCATGTCATAATATTCAATTATTATTTTGTATTTTGTTGTTCTTTTAAAAAGTAGTACCCAAATGAGAATCGACCACCAAGCTGAAATATTCGAAATAATAAAACGCAAAATACAAGGAATTGATTCTTTGGGAAATGCAGTTGGAGAAGTCCTTTCTATTAGCCAAGATGCTGTTTACAGAAGATTTCGAGGAGACACTTTATTAACGATATACGAAATAGAAAAATTAGCTAAACATTTTGATTTTTCGATTGACGCGCTCTTTGAAATGAATAAAAACAAAATAGTTTTTGACTTTCAAGCATTCTCTGCCTATGATTTCAGTATGGACTCTTACTTACAAAATATGTTAGACAGCGTTGTAAGTTTGAAAAAGCAGAAAAATCCTCAACTTACAATCGCAATAAATAACACACCATTTTTGCAATTGCTTAATTTTCCTCATTTGGTCAGGTTTAAGTTATTCTTTTGGGCGAAAACGCATTTACAGATTGATGAATTAAAAGACCAACTTTTTCAACATGAAAAAATATCTGATCAAACATTCTCAATCGGAAAAGAAGTTTTACGCGTTTATGCTTCAATTCCTTCAAAAGAAGTTTATGATCCTGAATTATTAAGGGGATTTACTAGAGAAATTTATTATTACTTCAATGCACAACATTTTCAAGATCCTCAATATGCTTTATACCTTTTAGGAACCTTAGATAAATTTGTTGATCACTTAAAAGACCAAGCTACTCAAGGAAAGAAATTCTTATACAGTACACAAGCTCCAGCATCAGGTAATGATTTTGAGATGTATCATAATGAAACCTTGAACGCAACCACAACGATCCATTATAAAACGGATGATTATTCTGGACTTTTTATTGCTCATAATATCATGAATACATTGCATACAACAGATGAGGTATATGTATCGGATAGTGAAAGTGTCCTTCAAAAACAGATAGCCAACTCCAGTATGATTAGTACGGTTAATGAAAAAGATAGAAACAATTACTTTTCTCAAGTAAAAAGCATGATTAACGGCTATAGAAAAAAAATCGAAGTCGACTTGGCAATTTGAGAATTCCTGAAATAATCTGAACTAAATAAGAAAAGGAGTGAATTTATTCACTCCTTTTTTGTTATAGAAAATTGGATTAGATGTAATATTGCTATTTTCGTAATCTGTGAAGAAAATCGTACTGTTCTTATGTCTTTTCGCTTGCTTTAATGGAATTATAGCCCAATATCCTGCTTTTTTTTCATACAACATCGAAAATGGTGCTCCCTCCAATGAGATATACTGCATTCTCGAAGATAAAGAAGGTTATATCTGGATAGGATGCGATGCAGGAGTTTATCGTTTTAACGGAATTAAGTTTGAACATTTTTCTTCACCAGATTTAACCGCTCGGTCTGCAACAGGATTGTGTCAATCACCCAACGGAAGGATATATGGTTACAATTTTAATTCTCAATTATTCTATGTAGAGCAAGAGCAACTGCATGTATTAAAAGGTTGGAACAATCCAGTCAATGGAATCACGCATGACAAAATTGGAAATATTTGGATTTCTAGTGCCGTAAATCCTTTCATTTTAAATGAAAAAACATTGGAATGGAAAACGGTGAAATCCTCAAAACATATTTCAATAGGAGGTAAAACATTTACAGATAATATTCACTCGACTGAAAATGGCAAAGTACTCTACCACAATGCTGATAAAATAATCGAATGGTCAAATGGAAAAGAAAAAGCCTATTCGATTGATAAAAAATACAGTACTGTTCCGATTCTTATTTCAAAATCGCCGAAAAATCCATTGCTTATTGGTCTACTAGACGGAACCATTTTTCACAAAAAAAAGGACGCGTGGGTAATCTATTCAAATCCTCTACTTTCCTCCCTGCTCAGTGGTCGTAAAGCTACTTCTGCAATCGAAACAGATGATGGTATTCTATGGATTAATACGCATTCTGGACTGATTCGCTTTGATAAAAAAAGTGGTGACGCAGAATTACTATTTGACCAAATTTCATTTTCCAATTGCATCAAAGACCGTGAAGGGAATTTCTGGTTCACAACGCTTCACAACGGTATTCTGCGCATTCCAGCTTTTGCAATTCGCAGTTGGAACGCACAATCCAATGCATTTGAAAATGACCAGTTCAGTCACATTGTATCAGATGGGGAAACCCTATTTTTTGCGGGAACCACAGGTTCAATTGGATCAATAAATATCCATACGAATCAGCTTAAAAATAGTGAACATGAACTGAAATCTGATTTTGGAATGTTCTACTATGATGCTATTGACAAGTGTATTTATTTTAATAAAATGAATCAAATCTTTCGATATAAAAATGGTAAGTCTCAACTTATAAATAATAATGCTCGACCAATCAAATCAATGCTACATACCAAGGATGGTTACTTCTTACTTTCATCTCAAGGAGTGTATTTCACCAAACAAATAGAAGATGTCCTTGATAGCTATAATCAACTTTTACCCGAATGGTATAGAGAAATAATTGTTTCTCCCTTTTCGAATAATGTCTTTGTCTCTTCAAATAAAGGGTTAATTGAATTGCAACAATCAAAAGGAAAATGGATTAAAAAAAATCATTTATTAAAGGATAAACAAATCATTTCCCTAACTTCCTCTTCCATCAATAACAAAGTATATTTTCTCACTTTTGAAGGTTACATATATACTCTTTCTGAAAATGGGAGTTTAGAAATATTTCTGGCTCTTGACCCTTCAATCAGGCCGACTCAATTGCGTGTTCATAACGGACAACTTTATCTGGCATCTAACAAAGGAATTGTAACAATCAATGAGAAAACGCGATATTTAACACTGTTAAATAAAAACAATGGTCTGAGTTCAAACAATATCAGTGGACTCATTTTCTCTAACGGTTATTGCTGGGCCGCAACAGGTAACGGAATTCAAAAAATACCGTTAGATCAATTCCATTCTAAATTAAAACGAAGTTGCATTATTTTTAGAGACCTTCAAATAAATAGCAACAGTATTGATGTAAAAAAACAGATTAGTATTAATTACAATGATGTCCTATCAGTCATTGTTGATGGAATTAGTTATAAGTCGAATGGTGACTTTCTATTTGCCTATCGAATTAGGGGATACAATGATAAATGGATTACCGTGCCTGGTTCGCAAGGAAAAATTGTCATACCAAAGCTTCCTACTGGAAATATTACACTGGAAATCAAATTAATCAATCATGAAGGATTTGACTCAGAAAACACCTTAACCTATCAATTAAATATCCTACCACCCTTCTGGCAGCGTTGGTGGTTTTATCTTTTAATTGTGCTTTCTGTTTCAGGAATAGCATTTCTAATATTCAAATCAAGAATCGCACAATTGCGCAAGAAACAACAAATAGCATTGCGTCAACTTCAATTGGAAAATGAACTTCGTTTAACCCAACAAAATGCGCTGAAAGCACAGATGAATCCACATTTCTTATTCAACGTTCTGAATTCGATTAAAGGATATATTTACGAAAATGACAAGAAAAATGCCGCTAAATATTTAAGTGATTTCTCCAGCCTTGTCCGAAAAGTTTTAGAAATGAGTTCGCTACCAGTCGTTTCATTGGAGAAGGAATTGGAAACATTAAAATTGTATATCGATCTGGAAGCGATGTTGCTTCAAATGGATTTTAGTTATACGATCGAAATGGATGAAAATGTGGATGATGCTGGGA
>VFKM01000078.1 GCA_009885545.1 Flavobacteriales bacterium | reverse complement strand
ATTAATTGCCTCTGTAAATTCTGCAACTGAAGCAGATTATGAAGCAGTAATTTTAAAAGCTCAAGAAGCGTTTAAAGAATGGAGAATGATTCCTGCTCCAAAAAGAGGGGAAATTGTGCGTCAATTGGCTGAACGAATCCGTTTTTACAAAGAGCCACTTGGTAAATTGGTTTCTTATGAAATGGGAAAATCATTACAAGAAGGTCTAGGTGAAGTACAAGAAATGATCGACATCTGTGATTTTGCAGTTGGACTTTCTCGTCAATTATATGGTCTTACAATGCATTCAGAACGTCCTGGACACAGAATGTATGAGCAATACCACCCACTAGGAATTGTTGGAATTATTTCAGCATTTAATTTCCCAGTTGCAGTTTGGAACTGGAACACAGCATTAGCATGGGTATGTGGAGATGTTTGCGTTTGGAAACCATCTGAAAAGACACCAATCACTGCAATCGCTTGTCAACAAATAGCAAAAGAAGTTTTCGATGCAAACGGAGTTCCAGAAGGAGTTTCTGGTTTGGTTATCGGAGGGGCTGAAATTGGAAAATTAATGGCTGAAGATACGCGTGTTCCTTTGATCTCTGCAACGGGTTCTACTCGTATGGGTAAATCAGTTGGAGCAACAGTTGGAGCTCGTTTAGGTCGCTCGTTATTGGAGTTAGGAGGAAACAATGCAATCATTATTACTCCTTCTGCTGAATTGAAAATGGTTGTTCCAGGTGCTGTTTTTGGTGCTGTTGGTACTGCTGGACAACGTTGTACTTCAACGCGTCGTTTGATTATTCACGAAGATTTATATGATAAAGTAAAAGAATCATTGGTGAAAGCTTATGGTCAATTGAAAATTGGTAATCCATTGGATCAAAGTAACCATGTTGGACCATTGATCGATCAAGATGCTGTTAAAACATATTTAGAAGCATTGGATAAAGCTGTTGCAGAAGGATGCAACATTCTTGTTGAAGGTGGAGTTTTAACTGGTGCTGGATACGAATCTGGTTGTTATGTGAAACCAGCAATTGTTGAGGCACAAAACCACATGAAAATCGTTCAACACGAAACATTTGCTCCGATTTTATACATCATGAAATATACTGGTGGTGTTGAAAATGCAATCAAATTGCAAAATGGTGTTCCTCAAGGTTTATCTTCTGCAATCATGACAAGCAGTTTGAAAGAATCTGAAGCTTTCTTGTCTCAAGCAGGTTCAGATTGTGGAATTGCCAACGTAAACATCGGAACTTCTGGTGCTGAAATCGGTGGTGCATTTGGTGGTGAAAAAGAAACTGGAGGCGGACGTGAATCAGGTTCTGATGCATGGAAAGTTTACATGAGAAGACAAACAAATACAATCAACTATTCTGATAGCTTAACATTGGCACAAGGAATCAAGTTTGAATTGTAAGAACTAAATAACGTTTATTAAAAATGCCGAGTGAAAGCTCGGCATTTTTTTGTGTTATGAAAATCTATTTTCAATATCAATCCTCCAAATTCAAATTCAAAGAATAGAGTTTTTGAAAACCATTTTCATTTGCTGCAATAAAATAGAGTTGACCGTTAAATATTTTGACTTTTTCAGGGAATCGCGCCTCTTTTAAAGACAAAATTGCAGTGTGTTCTCCATTTTGAATGTTTAATGCAGAAAGCTCTAATGTTGGATCATTTTTATTTGTGAGATAGAATTTCTTGCTATAAGGATCTTTAATTACAACTTTTTTTGTTTCATCTGTCAAGGCCATTTTTGTTTTGTGTATTTCCTTCCCCTTGTTATTGAATACACTTATTTTATCATTAAAAATATCTATTGCTATCACGCTTTCATTAACACTAAAAGCTTGGATATTTATTTCTTGATTGATTTGGTGATTTATAAAAGATATTTCGTTAAATCTTCTTGAGCTCATTGGTGCGAGTGAAGATGTAACATCAAATCTACCCGAGTTTTGAGAGTTATGAAGGTATTGATATTTTAATTTAACACCTCTAACGATACGACCTGGATAAGCTGGAGTAAGAGATGGGTATTGACCGTTGGAAACTATCGGACCATTAAGCCTTGCTTCTTGCTCCCAAATATTATAATAGGCAATTGTATCAAAAACTTCCAAAATAGTTCGTGAAGACTCTTGATCATTGAAATTCAACCTGTATTTTTGATTGTAATCAGAATATTGAACAGAAAACACTTCGTTTTCACCGCAATATACAAGTGGTTTCAATTGAAATTTCACGTAACTGTTAGATAATGTTTGTTCAATGTGAAAAGTAGAATCAATCCAAAATAAATACGTGGAGTCTTTACCTACTATCCTCAGATTTCCTAAACAATCTAAATAGAATTCCACTGGAACAAATGGAAGTTCGTAATCAACTTTTTCCTTTAATTCATTTTGAAAAGTTAGATAGTGAATGTTCTTAAGATTCTTTAACATGGCAATACTACCATTTTCAAAAACGTAATAGTCGAGCATGTATTCGTTATAATCTCCAGATATTTTTTCTACACGCTTGGATGAAACAACCACTTCATCGATGAGATAGGATTTTGTTGTTAAAACAAAAGTATATTTTATAGTATCTGAATTTTTTTCTGGAATAATGAAGTAATCATTAGACCCATTAGAAATAATATTTATCGTGTCGAACTTTGATACATTTAGAAAGAAAATGCCTTCATTATTGGTTAACACTTTTGTGTCTAAATTGTTCTTATAGACAATGGCACCAGAGACTGGTTTGTCATCCTTATGAATGGCGTATCCTTTTAATGTGAATGATTGGGAAAATAATGACGTGCTTGAAAAAATAATAAAAGCAATCACAAACTGCCATTTCAACTTTATACTATTCATTATAATAATTTTCATAAAATAGAACTTAATTAGTATTCTTTCAAAAAGATTCTATGTCAAGATATATAGCCTTTTCAGAGCTTAATCAATTTACCTCTGTAATTAATGGTTTCTCCTTCAAGTTCATAAAATACGAATTCACTTTTTAATTGTGTTTTCCAAACAAAATTCTGAGTTCCTTTTTGAATTATTTCCTCTTCGATTAATTTGCCATCTGTTGTATAAAATCGAACAGTTACATTCTCAGAAAGATCTGTAAATTTAAAATTGACAACATCATTGAATGGATTTGGGTACACAGATATTTTTGTTTCAGAATCAGTTATTTCATCTGTGTTCAAGAAATCGGAGGCATCTAATTCCATAAACCAACAATCGGCTCCGCCTTTTGAAGGAAGAATTTTGTTTCCTGATATGCCGCTTAGTGATTTAGAACTGAAAAACAAATTTGTTGCTGAACCTGATATTTTTTGATATCCTACAATATCTTTATTTGAACCACCATAAGTTTCTTGTGTAATTAGATCCCCATTTTCATTCAAAATTAAAAGCCATGCATCTTCTTCACCATAATGAGGAGAAGTTTTATTTCCACTAATATTTGAAGTAGACCAACCGCTAACTACAAATTTATTCCATTCATGTCTTTCAATACTTCCTGCTAAATCATTATTTGTACCGCCATAGGTTTTATCCCAGATAATGTTAAAATCAGAATCCGTTTTTATAATCCAATAATCCCAATAATTACCTCCATCAAAACTTCCTTGATTGATTGCTGTTTTATTACCGGAAACAGGTGATGATGAAGTGCATACTATAAAATAATTATTTCCATCAGTGGAAATTGTACCAGCATAACCAAATTCGTAAGAAGAACCTCCAAAGCATTTGTCTCGAATTATGTTGAAATTTTGGTCAATTTCTACTATCCAAACATCTTCGAGGCCATAACCCAAATCTGTTTTGTTTCCACTTATTCCTTCTGCTGCCCCTCCTTTTATAAGAATTGTGCCATCATAAGATAATGCAGTAAAGGCTAAAACATCATCATTGATTGAGCCAATAGTTTTTTGTTGAATGATAGCACCATTAAGTGGGTTTATTTCAATTACCCAAAAATCGCTTCCACCGATTGAATTTTCTGTTTTATTACCAGAGATTGATGATAAACTCATCGCTGTAATTAGAATATTTTCGTTCGTTAGTTCCACTAAGTTTCCGTTAAATTCAGCTAGAGAACCACCGTATTGATTTTGCCATATTATTGTACCATTTAAATTGCATACAATTAACCACAAGTCGTCTGTTCCAAAAGAATTCATTGTTTTTTCACCAGATATTCCAGAATATGAATCTGATAGTATATAAATAAAATTATTTTTTATTAATACTGAATTAAGATAATCCTGTAGGCTACCTCCAATTGTTTTATCCCAAAGTATATTGTAATTAGCATCCGTTTTAACGATCCAAATATCATTACCTCCTCGAGAATTTTCTGTTTTATCACTTGAAATATTAGAATTAGAATTTCCAATAAAAAAATAGCCATCATCGGAAGGATCGTCGTATCTGCTCAACCCGTCATCGCCGCCTCCCCCTATTGTTTTCTGCCAAAGAATGGATGGGTTTTGTGAGAAGGATAAAAAAGAAAAGCTAAATGCAAATAGGAAAATAATGAACTTCATAATAAAAGGAATTTAAATGGGCCCTGAAAGTTTTCTTTTCAGAGCCCATATATGAGTAATTATTTCAGTGCCGTTTGTTGGATAGTACTTCCGTCCTCAAATGTGAGCGTAACTCTTATTTGATTGTAAGGTGTTGAACCATTGCCAACTTCAATTTCTTTTTGTAAATCAAGTACTTTAGAAAGTGTTGTGTTTTCCGTATGGATGATTTGACCATTGAGTGTATGTGCCGAGATTGTAACTGGAAGATCTATTTCAGAACTTATTTTAAATTTTAAAACGTTATTCTCTATCCTATTCGGAGCTATTTCTAGTTTTACATAATCTTTATGTCTTTTAATTGCGGTTTTATCTGGTATTTCATATACGGATGAAAGTATCTTACCAGTTGAAGTATAGACATATACATTGTATAAACCAGTTCCAATTTTTCCAACTTGTGAAAGTTTGTTATATGAACCATCACTATAAAATTTAACACTAACATTATTACCTGGACTATTCCTAGTCTGATTTATTTGTTCAAATTCAAATCCAGTAAATGGAACACCATTTGGAATACCACCTGGTATAGCAAAGTCATCAAAGCAATCAATTGCAAGTATAAATACATCATTTGTATCTCCTTCCAAATCATAATAAACACAATCCATCCAGTCTCCAATAGCGATATCCCATCCTAGAAAATTGCTCTGGTCATATTGTGTGTAATTAATATAGCCGGAACATTGCAACGTACTGGGCAAAGTTGGAGTAAACCATTGATAATCATTTACTTGTGTATATGTACTTACATCTACATATCCATTGTGAAAATTCATCCAATAATTTGTTGGATCTGAACAAATATTTATTCCTGGATCCGCTACAGTTGTACTACCGTCCATATAACTATATTGGTCCATTTTTTTTTCGATTAGAAAACCATCGGTTACAGCGTTACCATTTTTATCATGAAAAGCACCATTGATCGCAACCATATCAGCAGTGATCTCTTTGTGTTTGTATAGATATTCTAACCCACTTGCGGTCGCAGTGGAAAATCTATAAGGATGATTTGCTGGGAACTGGTTGTAATTGTACGCGCTTATTGCTTGCCAAAATGGAATTACAATACCTTGAGCAACATCATAATAATCAACAGCATCACCAAGTAACGTTCTGTCAAAACTTGTAGGATGATCGATATAAGTTAATTCCCATGCGTACGTCAGAGCATTACATTTTACGGAGCATATTGGTTGTGAAGGCCCTCCAGGTGGAGCAAGAATTATTTCATCACAAGTTCCAATCAACGATCCATTTCCATTATTGTAAGCAGAAATGGAATAATAAATATTTGGGGTACTTAAATAACTTAGATCTAATCGTGTGTAATTTTTTTCAGTGCTTTTTGTCCCAATAAGTATCATACTACCTTGGGCATTTTTCTCGAAAATGTTAACGACGTATTTAGCGCTAGGTACGGGCTCCCAACAAACAAATCCGCGGGATTCATGAGGTTTGATTTTTGAATTTAAAGGGTTTTGCCCCCCCCCAATTCTGTGTAAATGAGCTAGTTGTGATTAAAAGCCCAATAGTTACTAATAAAATGTTTTTCATAGTAAATAGTTTAAGTGAAATAAATATTGAGCTTAAATATATCGAAAAATATCAGTATTTACAAAAAAAATCTCAGCTCACAGTTCTCACAGTGAAACGGTCTCAATTCTATCAAAAAACCCTCAACAAATTCCCATAATACAAATCTTTCTTTGTACTAGTTCTCATCCACAATTCTTTGATGTCTGTTTTACGGTTTGGGAAATGGTTTTCAGCCAATTTTTTGATCATTTTCAAATCTACTGTTGGGGAATACGTATTCATAATAAGAAAACCATTTGGTTCCAAAAGAGCAACAGCTGTGGCCATCAATTCATCTAGTTTTTCTTCCAATTTCCACTTTTCACCATTTGCACCTAAACCCCAAGCTGGCGGATCCATCAAAATACCTTTGTATTTGTTACCTCTTTTTTGCTCACGTGAAGCAAATTTCAAAGCATCATCTAGTACCCATTTGATATCACCTAATTCGCTTAATTCCATGTTATTTTTCGCCCAAGCAATCAATTGTTTGACAGAATCAACATGGTAAGTTTCTGCTCCTGTAT
>VFKM01000109.1 GCA_009885545.1 Flavobacteriales bacterium | reverse complement strand
GTTGAATTGGCAACAAGCCCTCCGGCAGCACTAGTGACACCAGTAGTGCCGAGTCCAAAATCTGCTACCACAGTTGTAGTAGCAAATGTTGATTTGGTTGCCGCTGCAGCGTTATCGGCAGTTCCACCCACCCCAACGACAATAGTGTAAGTATTACCAGGAATAACTGTAACAGCATTTGTTCTTGCATAGGCGCCACCACCACCACCACCACCACCACTATTATTAATAACTCCACCGCCACCGCCGCCGCCCCAGCATTCAACCTTAACTGAGGTTACACCCGCAGGGCATGTCCAGGTATATGTGCCGGGTGTGGAATATGTTTCGACGGTTTGAGCAAACAAGTTATTCGAGTTTGCCAGCAATAGCACCGCCACCATTAAAGCGGAGCAAAAAGTTCTAGTAAAATTTTTCACCGAAAAAGCAGAAAACGTTTCAAAGAAAGAAGTTTTAGGAGTTAATGCAGAAAAAACGTCAGCATCATTCGGAGAAAGATTCTCATTGTGAGCGTTTAGAGTTTGCACTTCGACACCCTTCGGTAAGCTCAACGTGCCCATAATTGATCCTAAAGTTTTATAGATGAAACCTTTCACATCAAACGCCTTCGAAATGGACGTGGCTTGAAGTTCGGTTTGTACATTTTCAGAAATCGGTTTTCCAGCATTAGGATGAATATTGTTTTTTTTCGATGGTGAGGATACTTGTATGAACTCATGGCAACTTTTCGATTGCACAAAACGCAGGGATACTAAATCCTTGAAGTGTTTTATAACCGATAGAAGTGTCAATATAAGTAGCTTCATAAAAATCAAATCACACAATGATCAAAAAGCTAAAGAAAGTAGTAGCTTTAAAAACTTCAGTTTTAGAAGTGAGTGCGCGCCCGTGCGATTACAAAGTGTATTCCAAACTGCTCAAACGTCTCATTTTATGTATCTTACTAATTCCTACAAAACCTATTCTGTTTCATTATTGGAGTAATTTTCCATTTTTGGGAATTTTTATTCCGTATACGAAAGGCATATTAAACAAACGAAATTATTAAGATTGGTGCTTTGACTTTTTAGGTTTTAGAAATATGTCCTTTGAAAAAATCTGCCTTTCCCGTTTTAACATGCAACCGACTTCAAATGCTATTAGAGTGAAAAGTGGGATGGTCCACGGGAAAGGAAAGACCTTCTTAAAAATTTATGATTCTGTGAAAACCTCAAATGAGCCAAAAAAAATATAGTACAACTGCTAATATTGAAATCGCAATCACCTTTAAGAATAATAGCAGCACTTTCCTCCTTTTAAAATGGTTCAATTGCTTCAACATTCCTGCCATATCTTTTGATTTGGGTTCAAAGGAATCATAAAATATCGAGTGCAATAAAATCGTATTTTCGGCACGTTCATTGGAACTAATCAAGACTATTTTTACACTCGGCCATTTTTTTTTAAGGATCCGAGTAGTCTGGATACCATCCATAATATCCATTTGAACATCGATAAAAATCAGATCAGGCTTATGATAAAGCTCGTCCAAGATCTGAATTCCGGAAGAAAAGCATGTGACATCGTATTTTTTATTTTTTAACGATTTCGATAAAAAATCAGTATAAAGCGGGTCATCATCCACCAGACATATGTTCATATTTAAAATTGACATAACATCAGTAATATCAGATTTGATACCAATGCCTTAAAAATACATATGTAATTGATTTTTAATTATTTACATTTATGTTGAAAAAAGTAAATTCTCAAAAAAGGAATAATTTTCTAATATTGGGAATATAAATCCGAAATTACCCTATCAATGGTTTCTTTTATTTCAACGTATAGTGCTGAGATCAAATTCATATCTGGAGCAGACGACAAACATTCATTTTCCAATCGACGGATAAGTGATGAACATTTATTAATAAATAAAATGTCAAATGAAGGCTTCAACTGATGCGCTGCAGTTTGAATGGCAATTATATCATTTTGTGCAATTCCAATATTTATCCTATCTAAGTATTTAGGCGTATTCAATTGAAATGTCTCAATCATTGATTTTACAAAATTTTTGTCTCCTCCAGAGATATTTTCAATTTCATCCAAAGAATATAAGACTTCATTTGTAGCTATTAGATTATCTAAATCACTAGAAACATGCATATCTTGCGAAAGATTGATACATTCCACAATTTTTTTAAGTAAAAACTCCCTTCGAAACGGCTTTGAAATATATCCATTCATTCCAGCCTTTCGATATTCCTCCTCATCCTCGACCGAAGTATTTGCCGTCAATGCAATAATGGGTACTTTAGATCTCATTACATTCCGAATATGTCTTGTTGCCGAAATACCATCCATTATTGGCATTTGAATATCCATTAAAATTATATCGTAATTTGATGAACTTAGTTCTTTAATCACTTTCTGACCATTTTCCACCAGCGTAAAATTTAAACTTTCCTTTGATAATATGGTTTTAATTAACATTTGATTCAAGGGATTATCTTCAGCTACAAGGATTTTAATTGTCTTTAAAGCACCAATTCTATCAACGTAGTTTTTCTCGTCATCTTTTAGAATACTTCCTTTGTGAATTGAGATCACAAATGAGAATAATGACCCTTTATTTTTTTTACTACTCAAAATGATCTTTCCCCCCATTTTTTCTACTATCTCTTGAGAAATAGATAAACCAAGTCCACTTCCGCCATATTTTCTTGAAATAGATAAATCTTCTTGAACAAAAATTTGAAAAATGGAATCTTGATTTTCTTTAGAGATACCAACTCCTGTATCTTCAACACTAAACTTGATCAATTGTTGGTCATCAAGATCTTTTATCAAGCTACATGAATATTTAACAAGTCCCTTATTCGTAAACTTTACTGCATTACTAATCAAATTGACCATAACTTGATTGAGCTTGGCTGAATCGGCTATTAATGTCGAACTTATTTTGGGATCTACTTCTTGAACTAAATAAATATTTTTATCTTTAGATTTCTCATAAAAGCTTGATTCAAGATGCTCAAACATCTCATTTAAATTCAAATCTGAATCCTCTAGTTTAAATTGACCAGACTCAATTTTAGAAAAATCAAGAAGGTCATTTATTAATTCTAAAAGATTATCAGCCGATTTCTTAATGGTTCTGAGGTATTTAAGTTGCTCTTGATCTAAAGAATCCTCATTCATTAGCTCTGACATACCTATGATCACGTTCATTGGGGTGCGAATCTCATGGCTCATGTTAGCAAGAAACATCTGTTTCAACTTTACTGAAGACAAAGACTTTTCATTTGCTTCAATTAGATCTTCTTCTAACTTTTTACGATCTGAAATATCAACATGGAGACCAAGTGAACCTATAACCTTGTCATTCTGATCATAAATCGGTGCACCACTAATGATCACCCATTTAATAGTCCCATCTTTTGTCTTGAGCCGTGCCTCATAAATACCTGAAGCACCTTGAATTCTTGAATTGTTTTGATATTTAAGTGCCAGAAGATCTTCATCCGTAGCAAGTAATTTTAACGCATTTTCTCCTAATATTTCATATTCTGAATACCCCGTCATTTGACAAAAAGCAGGATAAACTTTTGTAATATTATGTTCAAGATCCACTTCCATCAATCCGACATTAAGGCTTTCTATGATCTTTTTGTATTTTTCTTCCACTTTCTGCAAACTTGCTTTTGTTTGCATTGCATCTGTTATATCTTGATATTTCCATAAATGACCATTATATTCACCTTCTTCGTGAACTGGCAGATAATCTCGCTCTAATACTCTTCCATCTTTCATGTGCAAAACATCACCATATACTATTTTTTTATTTCTAAGCAATTCATTGATCCTATCAATAAAGCCTTGCTCATCTGTAAAAAGCACTTTTGAAACTTCTGATGCATCATTGCAATCAAAACCTTTCATTTGATCTGGCTCGAGTGGAACATTAAAGAGATCACAAAAGATCTGATTCACAAGTATGATCTTTCTCTCTGCATCCTCTGCCAGAATCGCTGAATGCATGTTGCTTATTAAAGTTTTCAAACGAGAAGAAGTGTTTATCAAGTCGTTTTGAAAACTCAAAGTTTCTGTAATATCTCTTAAATAAATGTTGAAATAACTCTTCTCTTTAATGGGAACAATTGTGGCATGAAAAATTGACTCTTCTAAAGCGAACTCTCTTTCATATACAGTGTATCCATTCGCTTCGAACCTCAGGTAAATAGTTCCCCAAAATGGAAGATCAAGTAAATTCTGCAGATTGATGAGTTTGGACCCAGAATCGTTTGCATACAATGCTTTGCCCTCAAAATCCATTCGAAGAACCGGCTGCGGGTTTTGATCAGGAAATTTTGAAAGCTCAATAATTATTTCATTTTTTTCCAAGAGTTCATTTCGCTGTTCAATCAATTCGTCCGTTACTCTTCTCATATCATCATTAACGATCTCTTTCGATTGCAATAGCTGAAGAGTATCGATAATTGTATCATGAACGGCAAAATCGGAAATGAGTAAATTGTGAAAATTTAGATCTATGTTATTTGTTATCCAGGGAGAATTAATATAGATAATTTCTTCGTGTTCAGGAAAAAATACAAATTGACCTCTGAATCTAGTTTTTAAAAGGAGCTCAACAGATTCAAGAATAATAATAATATCTTGATGACCCAAAAGTGATCCAAATTCATATCGAATAGACAATGATGGGCGTATAAATTTGAATACCTCATTAAAGGATTTTCCATCGATATTTCCAACCATTTTTTTCATAGAAGTGCCTGAATTTAAGATCTTCATGTGTTTATCAATACGAACAAAAAATGGAAATAACTTTTCAAAAACAGGGCTATTCAAGTACATCATAACAGTATGATTTAGTGTAAAATTGTTATATGAAAAACATCGTGCCAAGTCTCCTCATGTTCACCACTCTCCCATTTAACTTCGGTTTGCACCTTGAACATTATTGAAATACCTTGTATAAGCCCAACCACAAACTCTGTCAATCCACTTCTTGATGAATAATAGTGTAAACGCAATTCGCTGTCATTGAGCTTTTCCACCATAAATTCAGGTGGATTTAGATTTGGGTAGATCAGCATGACCCTTCCATGAAAATTCGGGAGATTAGCAATAAATCATAAAAATTTTCACCTCCTGCTTTCATTAATTCTCCGTACCGTTCATACCCCGTCTTAAGGATCCAATATTCTCCAAATGACCGAAGGATCTGTTCAGATGGTAAACCCAACACCTCTGAAGCGGCAGCTACCAGCTCATATGTAATATCATCATCATAAGGCTCATTGCTGATAAAATATTCCTGAGTCACTCCACTAATTTGTTTTATCTTATCCCATTTGTCCTTGCCGAAATTCTCTGTTACAAGACCTTGGATTGCCTGATTTACTATACCATACATACCTTTAAACTTTAAATCTTTCCTTCTTTGATCATTCTATAAATAGTGGATTTACCTATATCCAATTTTTTAGCAACGATTATAACGTTGTTGTTGTATTCATTCAAATACCACTTAATGATTCTACTATCATATTCTTCAAGAGTCAGTCCTTCTGTGATCAAATCATTTACATGATTGCGTTGGTTAAATTTTATATCCTCCTCCTCAATATTATCACTATCACTCATAACAACTGCAATTTCAGCTATCGATTTCAACTCTCTTATATTTCCGGGAAATTGATACTTTAACAATTTATTGATTGCATCTTGAGATAAATTCTTTCGCTGAATTCCATTCATTTTACAAAAATCATTAACAAATATCTTTGATAATAAAATAATATCGTTTCCCCTATCACGAAGTGGTGGCATTTCAACACTAATACCCAATAAACGATAATAAAGATCTTCTCTAAAACGTCCTTCCTTAACTTCATGAAGTAGATCTCTATGTGTTGCAACGATAACTCTTAAATCCAAAGGTATTATCTTATTAGACCCTAATCTAGTAATTTCTCTTTCCTGAAGAGCCCGCAGCAATTTTGATTGGGTGCTTATATCCATTTCACCAATTTCATCCAGAAAAATAGTTCCTTTATTCGCTTCTTCAAATTTACCCGCCTTTGGTTGGTCAGCGCCTGTAAAAGCACCTTTCTCATATCCAAAAAGTTCACTTTCAATTAATTCTTTCGGAATTGCGGCAACATTTATCGCTATAAAAGGTTTTTTCAGCCTATCAGAATTGAAATGTATTGCTTTTGCAGCTAATTCCTTTCCTGTACCAGTCTCACCGGTTATGGATACTGTAATATTTGCTCGTGCAGATTTTTCCAAAAGAGAGAATACTTTTTGCATAGGAGCACTTGAACCTTTTATGTATTCTTGAAAATTGTATTTGGCTGTTATTTCATTCGTAAGCAACTCTAACTCTTGCTGCAAATTTCGTTTCTCATCGGCATGATGAACCAACTGCCAAATTTTATCCAGTGAGCCTGTATCTTTAATAATATAGTCATACGCTCCATGCTTCAGCATTTCAACCGCAATACTCACATCTTCTTGCGCAGAAAGCACTACAACATTTACATTCGGATAATCCTTTTTGATCTTCTTTAAAAGTTCCAAACCTGAAATATCTGGTAAGCTATGATCAAGTGTAACAACACTGGGGTTTAAATGAAGCCTTTTTAAAAAACTTGCACCATCATTAAACACTTCAACATCAAAATCTGGATCCATTGAAAGCTTATGACTCAACATTTTAGAATACATTATGTCATCCTCGACGATAAACACCTTTGATTTTCCCATATTGGTATTTTTTTCTCAATATAAGATTTATTTCTCAAAGTTGGACAATATTTCCCGATCGACTTACCAAACCACCATTTTTTATGAATATACCTAACGACTACAGAAACAATTCAAACTTCCACTACCATAATGCAATCGAACTATTAATCAAGAAGAACTATTTCATTCATTCAGCATTTCTTGAAATACCCTATATTTTAATAGTATTGATTTGTCAATAAAATCATTGTCACCCTTACATTAATGTAAAAGGAATCCAAATTGTAAAGTCAGGTCGTGATTAAACATTTCTACTTCTAACATTATTGCTTTGTACGTTTCTTTTTGTACTATCCGGAATAGTAAACCATTTATCCATTGCTTATTGATTTAAAGCTCTACGCATTATGATTCGAATCCATTCCGGCGCAAATCGAATATCATGTTCCAAACGGTATTTCTCCTCTTTTTTTAATTGATCTAACACTATTTGAACCTCGTCATCCGTAATATTGTCTTTTCCTATCTCCTTTAATGCTTGAATAACCAAGGTGCTAATCTCTCCTATTGTTGCAAGGTTTTTTGGAGATGTTTTTTTAAATACAATTTTACGTTTACCTAAATCAATTTTACTTGCCGAACCATCTGTGAGATAAATAATATTCATTGGCACTTGATTTGACAAGCCTAATGCATTTAATGCTAAAGTTCCAGTTGGAATAATTCGTGCTTTGTCCCGTTTTGCGATGGCTTGTGCAATAGCTTCAGAACTTGGTCTTACAGGTCCAATTATGGGGTCATTCTGTAATCGAGCATAAATACCTCGAGCAATACGTTCTAACTTGTCGTTTTTAACTAATCGCTCTAATGCTTTTCCAATGGCTTTTGAACTGCCAAATTGCAGAAAATCTTCAATAAAAAAAAGCGCACCCCCCTTGGCTTTCTTTATTTTGACAAGAACCTTATCATCAATGCTTTTAACCATCATTAAAAATGTAATTATGTCGTAAATATATGCGACACTATTCAAGATTATTAGCCTTGGGTTTTATACACATTCTAGCGGCTCAAACAATTCAATTTCACACCATACACTGAGACTTATTTCTCACTTCATTAACTCTTATTTTTTAAAGTTGGTATCAGGTATCATGGTATCAAAACACTAGGGGTTTTGATACCATGATACCATGATACTAAAATGGACAATCCTCAAATTCTTCCTCCTCTTCAGCTACTTTTTCGGAAGATTTTGGATTGTTCAATCGGTAACTTCCGTTGCATTCAACAATCAATTCTAAATTCTTTAAATTAGTATGCGCACGCTTTGCCGTTGCAACACTTTTTCCTGTTACTTCACTGTAACGCTTCACAAAAGAACTATAAGAAAGAATTTTATCTGCAAATAATTCATCAGCTAAACGTTCCAACTCACTGAATTTCTCATCTTGCTTTTCAAAGGTTGGTTGTGTCCCCAGCTCTGATGTTGGGATTAATTTGCCCGTATTGGAAAACAAGAATGTTTCTTCCGAGAACTCTAATTGCAAGGAGTTCTGTTTGTACTCTTTCGGGCAATAATTGCCTTTAACAACAGTAAAATAGCGTGTATTGCCCTCCCCTTCTGTTAATTGAATTGCTAAACGAACTTTTTGAACCAAGCCTGCTCCTCCTTGAATGTGTTCCTGTCCTGGTGCTTGTCGATAAGCTCCTTTGTTGATGTGGTGTACAAACATGATCAAACAATCGTGTTTCTTTGCCAATTTATCGAAAGTTTTAACGGTGTTTCTCATGGCCATGTTGTTATTGCTGTCGCCTCCTTTGAAAATATCGCCAAAACTATCTACAACTACAAAATCAGCTGGACAATCTGTGAGGGCTTGGTCCAAATGATTCAAAATATCTTCTTGCTCCATTGTATCGGCAAAAATGAACCTTAAATTATCTTGTGGAGTTACATTAAGCCCAATTGATTGTCTTTTCAATAAATACTGTGTTGCTTCGATATTATCTTCTGTAGCAACGTAAATTGCATTGTTGTGAACTGGCGTCAATTCAAATCCTAAAAAATCATTTATCCCTAAAGCTATCTGAATACATAGTTGACGAGCGAATTGACTTTTTCCAGTGTCGGGTTTTCCAGCCAATACTGCAGAACCTTTTTGTGGTAGAATTGGACTCATCAAATACTTTGGTTCTATGTTGGCCAATTCCAATAATTCACGTGCATTGAAGATCACTTTTTCAACTTGTGTATCATCCTTCTTATTCGGAATCAAGGAAGATTCAATTAATTTTCTCAATTCCTGAGTACTTCCTCCATTTGCAAAGAAGTCTGAAATGTCTTTTCCAGCGTTTGGAATTTTCTGAAGCTGCAGCTTTTTCAAACTATGTTGTTTTGCAAGTATGTCGGATTGTTTCGTTCCAGTTTGATCGTTATCATACAGAACTAGTAGATTTTTAAAACGGGATTTCAATTCCAACACAATACCTGGACTCAATGCTGCAGTTTCACTATTCAAAGTGAATGCAGGATAACCGTGTGAAACAAGTGCCATTACATCTTTTTCTCCTCCTGTGAGAAAAACTGTTTCCCCAGACTTGGGAAGCTGCTCCCATCCAAATATAAAATCAGGATCCTTTTGCCCTAAGTATTGGAAACGGAACTTTTTATCATCTCGTGGTTTGTAAATCTTTATCCAATTTTCGTTTTCATACGCAAACAGATATTTACTGGAATTACTTGTAACTGTATAAAATTTTCCTTCCTTATTTTTAGCAGAAAACTGTAATAAGGAAGTCACATTAAATTGTTTCAATACTTCTTTATTGATTCCAAATTTATTCCAGTATTCTAACTCTTCCTTTGTGAATTCCTTTTTTTGAATGGTATGATCAAATTGAACAATTTCTTTAATTGGTGGTTTTATAATAGTTCTTGTTGCATCATTACCAAGTTGAAAGTCATTGCAGATTATCCGTAAAGATTCAATATAAGTAACACGGTTTAGTCTCATAACCAAATCAAAACAACTTCCCTCATCACCTGTTGCAAAGTCTTTAAAACGCCATTCATTTGATGCGTCATACACATTGAAAGAAGGTGTTTTCTGTTTCGTTGGCAGAAAAGGATTACTGATCAGCGTTCCTTTTTTCAATTCTTTATTGCCATGAAACGGTTTCAAATAATGAAAGAGTATGTCATAACTAGATAATTTACCCAGAATTACATCTTTATTTAAATCCATGATTTTCAGTTATTAAAAAGATGGTGTATAGAATTTCTCCTCATTTCAATTATGTTATTTAGAAGGAGAAAGGATTTATTTTGAATTTCAACTTACAAGCAATCAATGACGATTTGAATCGAACAATGCTTGCAATAATTCTGAACGTTTGTAGTAAGTCCGATTACCTAATTTGTAGGCTTTGAGAAGTCCATTGTTGCTCCAATCATGAATTGTAACAAGACTTACCTTGAATAGTTCGGCTGTTTCCTTTCGGGTTAGAAATTCGGGACCATCATCTTTTGGTTTACCCTGTAACTCAATAAAGAGTTCTTGAAGCTGTACTTTTACGTTTTCTGAAATAAGCGTTGCCAATTCGGTTGGCGTAACTTGAATTAACTGAACTGAACCCATGACTTTGATTTTAAGTTAAACATGGAGCAAACTTAACTCAAGGGAGTATGGTGGGCAAGTGGAAATACCCCCTTTAATCTATATTAATAAATTTTGATACAGTTTCTATCAATTTGTCTACTTTTTCGCTCTTTAATTCTTTTTGTCTATTTCCAAATGACATTTTGTAACTATCCTCAAGATTAACACCTGTAATTTGATGAATAACTTGTTTCTGTGTTTCTTTATTGGCATCGGCTAGTTTTTTCCATAATTCCGGACAGAATCTTTTTAAAGCGTAAATTCTTTCAAAATTCGTTGGTACTTTTTCACTTCTTCTAGAATCTTCCTTTATTGACTCTTTTCTATTTGGAGGAAATTCTGTTTCATAATCAAATATAACTTCTGTTTTTAGTTTTAACTCTGGAACGTAATGCATTAAATTTCTTAAGAGCATGTAATAATAGTATAGCATATCGTCAGTTCGATCTAATGAACGCATCTCATCTTTATTATTGGAATGATTTTCCTCGAATAATTGGGCATCAAGTAATTCCTGAGTTTTGTAATCAAATCGTGAAAGTATTACCTTAATCTTTTCTTTGATTGTCTCTATGTTTGAAAAATAAAACTCATCAAATGAATCCTTTTCAATTGTTCTAAATATAATTGAATACAGATGCATCAATTCTTCAAATTCATCTTCATTAAAATCTCTAAAATTAAGAAGGTCAACCTTTGAAACTTTCAATAAAATATCAAGATTGATTTGATGATCGTCATAAGACTTCTTCAAACGACCAAAGATTTTTTTGATTTGAATTAAATGACGATGCATGTGTAGGATGTATTAATTATTTTTTTGTAACGGTAAAATCTTTAACTTTTCTATTTGTTTTTTATTGTGTTCCTCTTCCCAAATACTCATAAAATCATCCAAGTGAGCATTTTCAGTTTCACCGATGTAATTTAGTAACATCTTTTCAGTTGAATGCCCCGTAACGGCCATGATTAATTTATTAGGTAATTTATTGTAGTGATTTGTTGCGAAGGACCTTCTGCATGTATGTGAACGGACCAATTCATATTTCATAAAAGTTCCTGTCACTTTTTTGTGAGAATCAGGATCTTGTTTTGTTCCATATATTTCTTGTATCATTCCCGCACCTTTGCAAACATCCTTGATCCATTTATTAAACTTCACATCTGATATTGGATGAGGTAAATCTCCTAATCGATCTATAATTTCTTGAACATCTGGATGGATTGGTAAATCAACTTGCTTTCCTGTTTTGCTTTGGGTGTAGCGAATAAACTTTTGGCCTTTGGTATTGATCATGATGTTGTTTTTTGTCAACGACATCAAATCATTCACACGGCAACCAGTCCAACAACCAATGATTAACCAATCCCTGACATTCATGTGATAGTTTGTTCCTTTGAATTTTTTTATTGCCTCAATTTCTTCTTCAGTTATTGTAACGAATAAAGTTGGTTCTAACGGTGCGTTAAACTTCCTAGACAATACTTGGTCATTAATCGTAAAACCTTTATCACGCGCATCAATACAAACTGTCTTGATTTGTTTCACATCTTTACTGATACTGTTCTGTGCTAGGTTTTCTTTGTTACGCAAGAATTTGATGAAGTCACTGTGAAATGTCAAATCAATTTCATGGATGTAATACTTTCTCTTTTTGTGTTTTTCAAACAAACCTAATCTACGAATCGTCGTATTGAAATTTCGAATTGTAGTGGCTGCTATTCTCTTCCCTGATTTAGGATTTATTTTGACTTTCATTTCCTCCTGGTACGCTTCAAGAATCATTGACATATAATCTGTTCTTGTCTCTATTACAGGATTTTTATATACTGCGATTACATTTTCTAACCATTCTTTATCAATTAGAACTCCTCGATCCTTGTCGATATTTAATGAATCACCAATCTTATCTTTTAACTTTTTAAGGTCTTCAGATAAATTTTTCTTGTCGTTGTTGTTTGCAATCTGACGGATTGTCCCTTTTGTTTCACTCCAAAATTTCGGATGAACTGTGTAACCGGCTGAAACCGTTAAATCTTTTTCACGACCATCACGCAATCTTACATAAATTGTAGAGAGTTCATTTTTACCTTTCAGAATGTAATTAATTGTTGCCATAAAATGATGGTTTTGAGAGTACAATCAAAGATAATACTTTCCCCACATTTTCCCCACATTTATCTTATTTATATTAATTCGGGTTAATTGGGGCTAACTTTGCAAAATGCAAAAACGAGCTATACGTCAGTATTAGAAAGGTTTTTGATAGAAAGTTGAGTTTTAGAATAAAGTTAGTCGGTGTTCAGTCGTGGGCACTTTAATGAAAGCATCTTTTACAACCTAAAGGTGCTTTCATTTTTTTTTAATCACTTTTCACTTCAACAAGTCGTCAATATTTCAAGTCTTCAATATTTCCAAATATCTTGCAAACAATTTTGAATTCCTTTTAATTCTAAAGGTGTTATTTTTCCTATTTTTTCTTTCAGTCTATCCTTTGAAAGCGAACGAATATGAAAAGTCAGAATTTCTGAATTTTCATTAAAACCATTCAATTTTGATGGTTCCAAAATTACGTTGCCATGATAGTTTTTGATTTTTGTTGTTAGTGGGCAACAAACAACCAAGTTCGTTAAATCATTCATTAAATTTCCACTAATAATTACAACAGGTCTAAATCCTGCTTGTTCACTTCCTTGGGTAGGATTTAGGTTTGTATTCCAAATTTCGCCTTGCTTCATACATCTAAATCCATCATATAATCTTCCATTCCTTCTTCAGCAATTTTCAGAATATCAGTATCTTCTGCTAAAAGCTTATAAGACTTAACATAAGCCGCGCGATTTAGCTGATCTAAATAGATTCTTAATGCTTTTTCGATTAATTTATTTTTTGGAATAGACAAAGCCTTTGCTTTTTCAGCTAGAACATTTAATAAATCATCAGGAAGAGTACTAGTGAAAGTAGCCATATTTATATTTTACATTTATAATATGTAAATATAGAATACAATTATTTAAAAACCAAAAAAAAATAATGACAAGATTATATCTTCACAAACGGCAACTGCACTGTTCTTCCATCTTGAATTATTTGAATGAAATACATTCCATTCCTCAAAGCATTAACATCCAATTCTTTTCCAACCGTATCTTCGATTGCATAAACTGTCTCTTTATATACCAATCGACCATTTAAATCAATAATTTGTAACTCAGTATTATTTGATGAATTATCAGAATTATTGAACACAACATTAATAAAATTATTTGTAGGATTTGGATAAAGAAACCCATTCAAATCAGCAGGTAAAACAGGACAAGGTCTATAATCTCTACCTGGTGAACCGCCTATACAACCAGCAAACCAAGAAGTAGATACGTTTGGATCTAGGTATCCATTCGCATAATTATATTCTAACGTAAAATCACTATTCGAAGGAGAAATTGGCCAAGGATCCGTCGAATTATACAGCGCACTTGCGACAAGTTTTCCTTGTGCATTATAAAGTCTTAAAACGTCTTTACTTGCTAAACCAAAGTCAAAAACACCTGAAACATTATCCATCAATTCATGTCGAACAGCAAATCGATCTAAATCATTACCCATTACCCAAAAACCACCTGGTTGAATTGTTACATTAGGTAATTGGTATATGTGATCATTTTTGGAATCTCGAAAGGTATACAAACTAAGATTAATCGCTTGATTCGAATTGTTTCGAATTTCAGCCCAATCCCCAGCACTGTAAGTAGTCTCAACATCATTATAATTGACCTCAGAAAAAGAAATTGCTTCTTGACAAAGCGTATAACCCTTGCCTGGTGAGCCACCTATACATCCACAAAACCAATTCGTTGAATCAAGCTGCATACTTTGGGAATATTTGTTTTCCAAAGTTCGTCCCCACCCATCTGCACATTCAGGAAAAGGTGCTTTATCACGATATACTGCATTTAAAAATACTTGATTATAAGCATTGTAAATCAATATCGAATCATACCCATTACTCCAAGGGAAACCAGTGGCACCAACATAATTTGGTACAGTTGGATAAGTCAAAGAAAACGATGCCGTATCTTGGCAAACTACTAAGTAACCTCCTGCAGGAATAACCATTTGATCTGGGAAATTATATTTATCCCAGAAATTCTTTGACTTAACGGACCAATTCGTTAAATCCAATTCTGTTGTTCCGTAATTGTGCAGTTCAATCCAATTTCCACCATCAATAGTCATGTCTGGATTATAATGAATTTCAGAAATTGTTAGACTTAATGGTTCAGATGAACCAGTAAAGACAGCAGTGAAATTATCATTATTAGGAATATTCAACAGAATGCTATTATTTAATAAATCACTCGTTGGTATACATGTGTTATTTTGCCAATTCATAAATGTATACCCTGGATTAGCTACTGCTGTTATTTGAACAGGAACACCATCGAAATACACCCCGGTCCACGGCAAATTATTCGGAACAATTGTTGAAATTTTAATGTAACCCGCTCCAGCTGGAATAGTATTCAAGGTAACATTGACAGATTCAGCCAAACCATATTCCGATACAATTTGACTTCGAACGACTGCATTTCTATTAGCAAATTGATTTAATATTTCTGTATGAATAGCTGCATAATTTGCCATTCCACCAGCTACATTTCCTGTCCAAGTCTGAAAATGTCTTGGTAATTCTGGTAAAAGCTGATTGTACATCATATCAACGATTGGCGTATAATAATTTGCTTTAAAGGTTGTATTCATTAAATCAGCGTATCGATTAATGAAGTAATTTTTAAATTCAATATTCTGTACCAAACCATTATATATATCCCAGAATGCATTTGGTTGATTGTTATCTCGAAAATAATCAAAATGATTTGCGTTATAATCAGTCCAACCATTACCGATACCTAATTCCATATCTTGCAAGAAGAAACGCCATTTATTACTTTCTGTCCGACATCTTGCCATTTTCATATTATTGTATGCCCAATCAAAATTCGCGAACCAGTTTTCGGCAGATAAATAATCCGCAAAATTATATAGGTCCAATTTTTCATTACTCTTTGCAAAATAATCTAATGAAGAAGGGGGATATGAATCAATAAAATTTCTCATCGTATAGAAACTAGAATCTGAACCTTTAACTGTTCTAATAATTCCAGCACCATAAAAATAGCTAACTGAAAGTAAATCTAAACTATCAGGATCGTTTCCATAATTCTGTTCAAAATATCCTTCGTTTGCTTTTTCTCTTAATTCATAAACGCCAAAGTACTGACCATTAACAAATGCAACAACAGGAGAATAGGCTTGAGAGTTTGCATTCGACTCTCTCATTATACGCATAAATGTAGCATCTTTTTGAGGATACGCATTCCAATAATTACTTCCATTTCTTAAATAAAAAGCATCGTAATCTTGAATAAAGCTTTTCTCATCTATTAGTGGATAATGAACCGGAGTTCCCTCTCCATAAAGGTTATGAGCTGGTTCAATGGTTACACTATGTTGTGGATGTGATCTGCTCCCTCCTGCTCCTCCATCAGGTTTAATTGATGCACGTGATTCAAATTGTTTTTGACCATCTTCATCAAAATATTCAATTACACAAGGTTTTCTCCAATCAGTATTGTAATTATCAAAAATTCCAGCTGCTCCATATAAATTGACAGGATCCGTAGATATTGAAATAACAGGTAATGTGAAATCTTCAAGAAAAAAGAATGTTTCAACTGCCATTTCGCTTGGCAGCATATTTAATGTACTTGAAAAGCATTTTACTTTTAATACTGTATTAGAATTCAAGCTTATTGGTCCTGTGTATAATGTCGACGTAGCCAATGGATTACTTCCATCTAACGTATATCTCAACTGGCCTCCAGAAGTGGCAGTATTAGATATACTAACATTCATAGTCGAAGTATAAAACCCTCCTGGTAAATTAATAACTGGCGTATTTTCAAATCCTACATATCCAACCGACCCATTGTTCGTTGCTCCTGGAGTTG
>VFKM01000166.1 GCA_009885545.1 Flavobacteriales bacterium | reverse complement strand
ACCATGTACTGATTACGAAGATATTGACTGTATTGTGGCATTTGCTGGGAAATTGAATTCCCAGCTAAAACCAAACTAAAAAGTACTAATATTCTTTTCATACTATTTACTAATTGCTTTTATTCTAATATAATTGAAACGATTCCCTTCTGTGGTTCGATTGTCTCGTCTTGAAAATCAATGATAAAGTAATACGAACCTACAGGTAATTCTGCCCCGTCATAATCACCCTTCCAAGGTCGTGATGCATAAGCTCCCTCATCAGATTGGTACAATAAACTCCCCCAACGATTGTAAACCATAACTACGTTGTTTGGATAAACTTCATCCAAATCCAAAATCTGCCATACATCGTTTGCCAAATCGCCATCAGGTGTAAAGGCTGTCGGTACAATAATTTCACAATCCTGAATGGTAATGACAACTGTGCTTGAAGGACCTTCACAGCCCAACAATGTTTCAGTAACATAGTAAGTTGTTGATCCCATAACATCCGTTGGAAGTAAAGATCCACCTGTACCTAAAACACTACTTAATCCTGCATCCGAATACCATGTATAAGTGCCACCAGTACCAGATGCTGTCATCGCCACATAAGTCCAACTAGTACAATATGTTGCATCAGTTCCGGCTACAGGAGCAACTGGTATTGCATTTATTATTGCAACAACAGGCGCAATATCTATACACCCAGTATTTGTAGCTTGAATATAATAAGTATTACTTGTCGAAATTGCTGTTGGAGTTCCCAATGAACTTGTTGCAGCAAGATCATTCCAATATGTCAATACTCCAGTATTTGTACTTCCTGCTGTAACAGCAGCTGATGTAATATCAACTGTCAATGGAGAACAAACTGCAGCAGGATTTGTAATTACAAGATTTGGAGTTTGATTTACAGTCACAACGACTGCGGCAATATCAGTACACCCTAAATTCGTTGCTTGAATGTAATAAGTTGCACTTATAGCAACCGCTGAAGGAACTGCTAAAGCTGAAGTCGCTCCAGGGTTAGTCCAATAACTCAATACTCCTGTATTTGAACTTCCTGCAGTAATTGCTCCTGCAGTAATATCAACCGTTAAAGGCGAACAAACTGATGCAGGATCTGTGATGACTAGAACAGGGGTTGAGTTTATTGTTACAACAACTGCTGCAATATCTGTACATCCTGCATTAGTCGCTTGTATGTAATAAGTATTACTAGTAGAGATAGCTGACGCTGAACCCAATGAACTTGTTGCAGTAAGATCATTCCAATATGTCAATGCTCCAGTATTTGTGCTTCCTGCCGTAACAGCTGCTGCTGTAATATCAACCGTCAAAGGCGAACAAACTGCAGCAGGATTAGTAATAACCAGATTTGGAGTTGCATTTACCGTAACAACCACGGGATTAATATCCGTACATCCAGCATTTGTTGCTTGTATGTAATACGTGTTACTTGTAGAGATTGCTGAAGCTGACCCCAATGAACTTGTAGCAGAAAGATCATTCCAATATGTCAATACTCCAGGATTTGTACTTCCTACAGTAACAGCTGCCGCTGTAATATCAACTGTCAAAGGAGAACAAACCGCAGCAGGATTAGTAATTACAAGATTCGGTGTTGCATTGATTGTTACAACAACCTGTTCTATGTCAATACATCCAAGATTGTTTGCCTGAATATAATATGTTCCTCCAACTGCAAGTGCTGAAGGACTAGCAAGCGGAAGTGTTGCTCCTGCATCTTGCCAATAAGAAAGGATTCCTCCACCACTACTTCCAGCTGTGACAGTAGCAGAAGTAATGTTAATCGTCAAAGGTGAACAAACCGCAGAAGGATTAGTAATAACTAGAGAAGGTGCTCCTGGTTCGGTTAAATTAATTACTGTTGGACTCGTTCCTGCACATCCAGAAGAATTTAGAGTGACACTAAATCCGCTATATGTTCCAGCATTTAATCCAGTTAAATTAATTGTTCCAGTAGCAGATGATGTATAATTAATAGATCCGAGAGTGAGTGCCCCATCTAAATAAGTGACTGAATAACTTGTGCTATTTAGTAATCCTGAAATTAAAATGCTCCCATTCGTACCACCACATGTTGAAGGGTTTGTCCCTGCAACAGTAAATGTTGGAACTGCTCCTGCACCTACAACAGTATTTAATACAATTGATGATCCACAAATAGCATTGGAAATTGTAACAGAGTAATTGCCTGGTGCTAATCCCGAAATTGAAGGTGTTGTCGCTCCATTACTCCATAAGTATGTATAAATACCATCACCTCCTGTAACAGAAGTAACTGATGCAGTTCCATTTGTTGCTGAAGGGCATGCAGCATTTGTACTTGCAATCAGACCTGCAAGTGGACCATACAATTGAACGAATTGCGTAGCAGTAGCCGCACATCCACCAGGAATAGTAGCAGTGATAGCGTATGTTCCAGGAGTAGAATAATTCTGCACTGGAGGAGTTGTCCCTGTATATGTGTTTCCGTTACCGAAGGTCCAATCAGGGGTTCCAATAGAAGTATTTGTTATAGTAATGTTAACAGAAGCTCCACAAGTTACTGTTGATGGGCTAATAGTAAAACTAGCAGAAGGAGCGATTTGCGCTGTTCCGAGCCAGTTAAAATCAAACCCACAATTGTTTCCCGCAGTATAATTATCTATTTGTAAAACATAAGTTTGTCCTGCAACAACATTAATAGCATCGCATGATTCACCTGAACAGGCTCCAGGTCCATTAACCATTCCGAAAGTTCCCGAACTTCCACCAGACCAATTATAATTACAAGCTGTTTCAGTTCCTGGACAACTTCCTGATGAAGTATTCCAAAGTGACCAATCAAATTCTGCAGCACATAAAGGAACAGCTTGCCATGAAAAAGTGCCACTCGCAAGAATTGTAAATTCTAACCAAATATCTTGTTGACATGCACTTAAAAAACAAGAAGCAGTTTGTCCTGATGCAGTGAACGGTGCCATTGTAGGAACTGAATAAGGAGTAGTACAAATTGGAATTGCGCCAGAGCAAGCGTTACCACCACCGGCAGATGGAGTATATGAATTTATACAGAACTGAAAATTCCCTTCAACACCCGCATTACTCGCTATACCGATCCATACTTGAGTTCCAGGGGCGATTCCCCAACTTGCATTTAATGTTGCAGCACCAGCAACCGTATTACATGTCTCAAAAGTACCATTGCCACAACCATCAACATCTATTATTATTTCCGCATTGGTTAGACCAAGAGAGGTAATTGTAAAGTCATTCTGAGAACCTGTGGCAACAAATGTGTACCAAACTTCATTTACAGAAGCGGGATTACACGCTCCATATAAAATCAAATCAGATGTTGCACCAGTTGTTGTTCCATTTACGCAGGCAGCTCCTGCAGATAGTGGAACTGTTGTTGCTGTGACGCAATTATCACTTTGACTATAAACTTGAACAGAAATGCACAAGAAAAAAATCAGTTTTACAAACTTTATCATATTAGTAGTTTTAATTTGGAATTTTTACGTTTCTACAAATAAACAATTTGAGAAAATACTTGATCAGCATTTGCTGTAATAAAATCATCAGAAAATATTTTAAGAAAAACATTTTCATTTAATTTAATCGTTACAGTTTCTGATTTTTTTCTATTTGTATTAATTAACTCACAAATATCAGCAGGTGCGGCAATTTGTTTCCTAGAATTATGCACTTCAATTTGATAGGTATTTTTCAAATCATTGCAAAACCACGAGTCCATATTTTCAGACGGAGGTGTAATAAAAGATGTTAAGAATAGAAATAGAATTACAATAATCGGTGCAAATTTCTTTGCAAAAAGTAGTTTTTTTGTCATCAGCGAAAAATTTAATCACAACAAAGCTAGTATATTATCATCATTTTACAAGAAAACAACTACACTTTTAATATACTAGCTTTTTCATTGAATAAAAGTTGCCTTCTATCGAATATTCAATTATTTATTACTAAAACTGAATATAATTGATCCGATAAACGTCAGAATTCATAGATAATATGGGGAAATCATCAAGTAAACAATAACTCCAGAAATTGCTACGTACAACCAAATTGGAAAGGCAATTCTCGTAAATTTTTTGTGTTTTACAAAATTTCCCTGCCAAGCAAATAAATAGGTAAACAACACCAGTGGAATTACAGCGATGCTCAATAGAATATGAGAAATTAAAAGAACATAATAAAAATATGCTGTAGCACCGATTTTACCTTTTTCTAGTATATCTATGGAATGATTATGGTTTGAATCTCCGTACATTGTGGAGTCTGAAGTCATATGATACGCTACATAAAGTACCAAAAAAAGTAACGAAAGCAATAATGCAAAACGAATTAAACCACGGTGTAATTCCCTTTTATCTTTTTTAATTGCCATTAAAGCGCCAATTAATACGATAGCGGTTATTCCATTTATTGTCGCATAAATGGATGGCAAAATTGAAAAGTCAAACCCTTCAATTTTCACTTTAAACAATACTGCCACAACAACAGGAATTACAATTGACAAAGCAATAATTAATTTTTTTGCCTGTTTAGCTTTATTCGGATCAGTCAATGTCATACTCATATTTCAATAATTTACGTAAATCTTTTTCTAATTGTTCAACTTGTTTCATATCTGTTCCTAAATACACCCCTCTCACATATCCTTCTTTGTCTACCAGTGTAAACGCCCCAGAATGGGCATAACCGCCTTCTGCTTCATCATCTCGTCCTGCAAAAATCAAAAAGTTTTCAATACCTAATTGATGAGTTTCGTCTTCTTTTCCAGTGAAGAACTGCCAATTTGATGTTGTTATTTTATGGTGATCTTTATACATTTTTAATTGAGATGGCTTGTCATAATCTGGATTAATTGAAATAGACATAAATTGAATTTGATCTTTAATATCACGTGTTGACCCATTCAACTTCTTCATGTTTTTGGTCATTTTCGGACAAATAGATGGACAAGTAGTAAAAAAGAAATCAGCAACCCAAATTTTCCCTTTCATATCTGTTGACTTTACAATCACTGAATCTTCATTTCTAAAATAGAAAAAAGGAATTTTCGGATAAATTGTATCAACAATTTCTTTTCCGTCTACCAACTTATAATCCAAATCAAAATTCCCTATGAAAGGTAAAACGTATTGTTTTTTTTCATCTGTTGAGCAAGAAATCACTATAAATAAACAGCTTAAAAACGCTATTGCCTTCATTGTTACTAAAACAAAGTTAATGTTGTTTTGTTTTCTTAGCAGCTTCTTTGTCATATTGTTTTTGCAACAAGGCGATGTGTTCTTTCATTCGACGGATCATGCCTTCTGTTTTACCAGATAAAACCATTCTAAGATGATTTTGTTTATCTAGCAACAATATTAATTCTTGAAATGCTTCTCCACCATAAAATTCATCTCCTTTTTGCAAAAGGGATTTATTATTATTTTTGATATCGTAAATATCTCTGACGTTTCCTTTAGCTATCATCCAAATATCTGGATTATACTCTTCAACATTATCTTTCATAAATTGAGAAAGTACAGTAAGATCATTCAATGGCTTCCCTTTTCCATCCGTTGCGAAGGAAATAATTCGAACACGCTTCATGATTTTCTTGTTGTTCTTTCTAATATACTGATAAATTGCTTGGTCCAATTGCCAAAACGCAACAGCACAGCTATCTGGACATCGTTCTTGAATTGTAGAAATTAAAACTATATCCCCTTTGAAATCTTTTGAAGAAAATTTCTTGCCCCTTGAATCAGTAAACTTATAATCTATTGCAGGTCCAAAATCATCTAATGTTTTGAACTTATGCTCACAACCTTTTGTCGAAATAAACACCAATAAAGAGGCCGGTCCGAATAAAAGTAAAAATGCTATCATTACTTTTCGTCGACCGGCCCAAAATTTTCTAGCCATAATTGCTATTTTTTAAACTAAATTTTGTGTCCAGGCATCACTAACTGCGAGTGCTTCAACTATGATTATATAAATCAGATATAAAATAAAAATAAAGTAAGGTACAAGAATCATGTATTTCAATGATTTCTTTTCGTCTCCAAGGTGCATAAAAATTAAAACAATATACGCTGCTTTAATAATTGTAAGTCCAATAAACGACCATTTTATTATTTGCCAATAATCCGAGGATTGTTTTATTTGAGAACCTAAGATAACCTCTAACGCAGTAATTGCCGTAAGTAAAGCTGTTACTTTCCAGATTTTCTTTCTTAATGCTTTTCCGTATTCTTCACTGTGGTGAACATCTAAAGAATATTCAATAATATCGTCTCTTTCCATGATCGAGAATTTTTTAAATTAATTATACTAAATAGAAGAATGTAAATACAAAAACCCAAACTAAGTCGACAAAATGCCAATAAAGACCAGTTTTTTCAATCATTTCATAATGACCTCGTTTATGATAAGTTCCAGATATCACACCCATAAGTATTATGATATTTATAATTACACCGGAAAATACGTGGAAACCATGGAAACCTGTTATAAAGAAAAAGAATTGTCCATATTGTTGAGGGCCATATTCATTTTGCTCTAAGTCAGCACCATAAATAACGCGATTCGGAGTTCCACTATTGATTGCCTCGTAATAAGCGTCGCATGCAACCTTACCTTCTATTCTGTCGCCAACTTTATGTTTACCTCCGTCTTTTTTAATAACTAACGTTAAATCATGATCAGTTTTCTTGTTGACTTTTGCTTTAGAACCATCGTGTAATGTAATAATTCCATTTTCAACATTTCCAGCTACAACAGCATGATGAAATTCGTGCAATAGATCTTCAGTAATAACATCACCTTTTTTATGATGTTCCCCAGCCTCTATTACTTTAAAATTTTCAATTTCTCCAAAATGACCTTTAACAATAGCTTGAGAACCATCAGTTAATTCAACTTTACCAAATTCAGAACCGTGAATAAAGTGACTCCATTCCCATGCTTGAGAACCAACGAAGAAAAAACCACCAATTATAGTAGCGATTAACCATTTTGTAACACCTTTTCTGTCCATTCTATGCCCAGCTTCAACAGCTAAAACCATTGTTACAGAAGATACAATAAGGATAAAAGTCATCAATGCAACATATAACAAAGGATAACCGTGTCCAAGGAAAGGCATAGAATTAAACGTTTCCTCGCCAATCGGCCAAGCGTCAAGACAAGCATGTCTTGTAAATCCGTATGCAACTAATAGTCCACTAAATGTCAGCGCATCTGACACTAAGAAAAACCACATCATCAATTTACCATAACTCGTACTAAAAGGAGAAATTTTACCTCCCCAAAGTGTATTTGAGTCAATTTCTTTAGAAGTGTGTCCAGCCATTACAACAATTTTTTATGCAAGTTTAATGAATAAAAAGTAAAAAAAGCAATAAATAAATCCATAATAATCCTAAAAAATGCCAGAAAATTGCACCCACCTTTAATCGCAGGTGATCTTCAGAAGTAAAACTTCCTGAAAATGAAGCAATTGTCATTTTTGACATATATATTAATGTTATTAAAATATGTACCAAGTGGAGGAAAGTAATAAGGTACAAATATGTTGTCCCTGTATCTGCTGTCTCCATTGCTTTAATTTGAAGATATTTTGAGAGTTTTCTCCCTTTATATAACAAGTCGCGATTCTTGTATTCTAGTTCTTTCCCCTTGAAATAAATGTGAAAATCTTTCCCCATTTTTCCTTTTGCAAAGAAATCTCCTCTTCCATCTCGAACATTTATTGCTAGAGATTGAAGTCTCAATTCGTCGACATATTGGATTTCATTCCCATCAGATTTATGCAACTTTCCATTTAACAATGAGAGTGGTTGGTTCTCATAATACAAAATAAAATCGGAACCATAATTTGATACCGTATTTGATTTATTCCTTTGCACATTTAAAAATTGACTCATAAAATCTTGATATGATTTCATCTCTTGATCTGTCATATCCTTTCCTTTGGAAATAAAACGATCACCATCAACTTCGATAAAAGAACCTTTGTATTTTACTTCATAATAATCTCCATATTTTCCATCCGTAACAATGATATGGTTATTTACAGCATGGATCCCATTTTCGGTAAGGTGCTTATAGCCTTGAAATTGAAAATAAACGAATCCAATACCACACAACAATGTCAGAGAAACAAATAGTTTCAACATCTTTTGATTCCCTTTTTTCACATTTCGAATAGCCAATTCTAAAAATAGACTACTTAATATAATCACACCAGTGCTAATAAAAAATGCTTTTGGCATAGGATATTTCATCCAAAATGCATCTCCCATAGATACAATATAAGCAGATGTAAATGCCCCGAACATCATTATTATACTGAAAATCCCTACGTAAACAAGATTCTTTTTCGTCTTTTCACGAATTTCTGGACTCAACTCTTGGCTAAAATCTCTTTTCATAACTAATTTATTTTGGCATTATGCTTTCTACCCTGTCGAAGACATATAAAAATTGAATTATCGGCAAATAGATAAAGGAAGCAAACATTAATTTTCTTGCATCTTTTGTATCACAGGTAATAAAAAGTTTGTATGAATACAAGAAGAATACTCCACTTGCTATTGATGCAACAATTAGGGATACAATTCCTGTCCAACCTAATACCCATGGCAACAAACTAAAAGGGATTAAGGCAAGTGAGTATAACATTATTTGAGAGGCTGATTCTTTTGACCGTCCCGAGCTAGATGGGAGTAATGAAAATCCTCCAGCTTTATAATCATCGTAAAGCACCCAAGCTATTGCCCAGAAATGTGGAAATTGCCACATAAATTGAACAAAAAACAAAACGCCAGGAAGTAACCCAAATTCGTTTTTCGCGGCAATAGCACCCAACATTGGCGGAATTGCTCCTGGAATTGCCCCTACTAAAACGGCCCAAGGAGTAACTCTTTTCAACGGTGTGTATACAAAAACGTATGAAACAAAAGCAAAAAGACCTAAAAGGGCTGAATTCAAATTAATTAAATAGAGCAAATATGTCCCAACAATTAAACAAAATAGAACAATGGAATAAGCTTCTGTCAAAGACATTAATCCAGTTGGAATCGGTCGCCTTTCAGTTCTCTTCATTAATTTATCTAAATCTCTTTCCCAAATTTGGTTAGAACCATTTGAGGCCGCTGTAACTAACGTGCCTCCTATTAAGAGATAACAAACATGAAGTCCATTTGTTCCATCGGCAAAAAGATATCCTGACAATGCAGATAGAACCACAAGTGATGCCAATCTAAACTTCGTAAATACAATATAAATTTGTACTTTTTTACCGATTGACATATTGTTTACTTGTACCTCCATAGACTGAATTGCGGCACAAATGTAATGATTTATATACGGTGAATAAGATAAAATCTACACAACTTAATTCTTGCACAAATTTTTCAATTAAATTTATCAAAAATCTCAGTTATGAAAATTCAAATCAGTCTCTTTTTCACATTAATATTTTCTTGTATTTCACTTTCTCAAACGGAATGGGCAAAGGAAATCATTGGTTTTTCATCTGAAAAGATTGATGCTAATTTTCCAGGACAATACGCAGCAAAACAAGCTCTAGGAAAGCCTAGTATTATGCCCCCTCAATTTAATACACCATGTTCATGGTCGCCAGCAATAGAGGATAACGTTGAAAAAGAATGGATTCATTTAGCCTTTAATCCTATCAAGACTCAACAAATATCAATTGTAGAAAGTTATAATACTGGATCTGTATCAAGTATTTGGTTGTATGACACAAATAATAAGGAATATCTAGTTTATTCAAATCAAACACCAACATTAATTACTAAAGAAGCAAGAGTTTGGAATTATCAAATTGAACTTACTCCCTATTTAGTTGCTTCAATGAAAATTGAATTGAATACGGGGGCAGTTTTGGGAGAAAATCAAATAGATGCAGTGGCAATTTCGTCAACAGCTATTCCAATTGAAGTTTTAATCAATACTTCACCAGATTTTTTAACCACAGATAAACCTCAAAACCTCGGGGCTTCTGTAAACAGTACTACGGATGAATTATGTCCTGTAATTTCTCCAGACGGAAAAAATCTTTACTTTATCCGGCAAGGTCATCCAGGGAATTTAGGAGATGTAAGTTACCAAGATGCTTGGCTTTCAAAATTTGATGAAAATAAC
This sequence comes from Flavobacteriales bacterium, assembly GCA_009885545.1. Classification (GTDB taxonomy): domain Bacteria; phylum Bacteroidota; class Bacteroidia; order Flavobacteriales_D; family Crocinitomicaceae; genus M0103. The sequence goes on along the minus strand of VFKM01000166.1, from coordinate 5,430 downwards.
GATATTCTCGAAGCAATAAATATTGGTGCACCAATTAATAATACAGACAATAATGGTTTAGTGAGTATTACTCCAGACGGACAAAAAGCATTATTGTTAAATGCTTATTTAGCCGATGGAACTATGGGAAAAGGAGTTTCAATGTCGGAGAAAATTAATGGAGAATGGAGTACTCCAATACCTTTATCAATAGAAGATTTTTATAATGACAATATCTATGGTGAATATTTTTTGGTGAATTCTGGCAATGTTCTATTAATGACTGTTCAGCGTAAAGAAGAAGAAGGTAGTAAAGATTTGTATGTGAGTTTTCTTCAGAATGACAATTCATGGAGCAAACCACTAAATATGGGCTTAGATTTAAATACTGCTCATTCAGAAACATCTCCATTTTTAGCAGCAGATGGTGTTACACTTTATTTTTCTTCCAAAGGAAGGCCTTGTTTTGGAGGTACAGACATGTTTGTTTCCAAAAGATTGGATGATTCTTGGACAAAATGGTCTGAACCTCAAAATCTAGGACCATCTCTCAATACACCCTCTTTTGATGCGTATTATTCTATTCCTGCTTCTGGCGAATATGCATATTATGTATCTTATCAAAATTCAATTGGTGCCGCTGATATTTTTAGGACAAAACTTCCAAAAGCTTTACGTCCCAATCCTGTTGCGCTTATTAGAGGTCGTGTTATAGATGCAGAAACAGGTCTTCCATTGGGCTCAAAAATTGACTATGAAAATTTAACAAAAAACAAGAATGAAGGATCAGCTAAATCAGATGGTAAAAATGGTCAATACTCAATTATTTTACCGACTGGATCTATTTACGGATTTTTAGGAATTGCTGATGGCTATTTTGCGGTAAGTGAAAACTTAGATTTATCAAATTTAACTGAATACAAAGAAATTGTGCAAGACATTAAATTGTTTCCGATTAAAAAAGGACAAACAATTCGTCTAAATAACATCTTTTTTGAAACTAATAAATATGTTTTACGCAACGAATCAAAATCTGAATTAGCTAGGCTATTAAAGTTGTTGAAAGAAAATCCGACAATGAAAATTGAAATCCAAGGTCATACCGATGATGTTGGAGCAGATGCGGATAATTTAATTTTGAGTAAAAATAGATCTAAAGCCGTTTTCGACTACCTCATTAAAAATGGAATAATGTCGACTCGACTAATTACTAAAGGGTTTGGTGAGTTGAAACCAATTGTGTCAAATACAACATCAGAAAACCGACAATTGAACCGTCGAGTTGATTTTGTAATTACTGAACTCTAAAGTAACATTGCATAAAAAAAGGAACCGAGGTTCCTTTTTTTATGCAATTAAATATAGTTATAAAATAAGCATTGCGTCACCGTAAGAATAAAACTTGTATTTATTCTCAACAGCTTGTTTATATGCTTCAATCATCAAATCGTGCCCACAAAAAGCAGAAATCATCATCAATAAAGTTGATAGTGGTGTATGGAAATTAGTAACCATACAATTCGCAATACTAAAATCATATGGAGGGAAAATAAATTTATTCGTCCACCCATCATATGACTTTAAATAACCATCCGTTGATACCGAAGATTCAATTGAACGCATTGCTGTTGTGCCGATAGCACAAATACGCTTTTTATTTCTTTTTCCTTCGTTCACAATTTTAACACATTTCTCATTCACAATAACTTGTTCTGAGTCCATTTTATGTTTAGTAAGGTCTTCTACTTCAACTGATCTAAATGTTCCTAACCCAACATGAAGTGTCACTTCTGCAAAATTAACACCCTTCAATTCCAAGCGTTTCATTAACTGTCTTGAAAAATGCAATCCAGCTGTTGGTGCTGCAACGGCTCCTTCTTCCTTTGCAAATATTGTTTGGTATCTGTCTTCATCAGATGCTTCAACCGCTCTTTTGATATATTTAGGAAGTGGTGTTTCTCCTAATTCAGTAATTTTTGCTTTAAAATCTTCGTACGGCCCGTCAAAAAGGAAACGTAATGTTCTTCCTCTTGATGTTGTATTATCAATAACTTCTGCAACTAAAGAATCATCGTCTCCGAAATAAAGTTTATTTCCAATACGAATCTTTCTAGCTGGATCAACTAATACATCCCACAATAAACTTTCACGGTTCAATTCTCTCAACAAGAAAACTTCGATTTTTGCTCCAGTTTTTTCTTTATTTCCATACATACGTGCAGGAAAAACTTTCGTATTATTCATAATCATCACATCTCCTTCAGAGAAATAATTGATAATGTCTTTGAATAATTTATGTTCAATCGTTCCTTTTTCACGGTTGATAACCATCATTTTGGCTTCATCGCGGTGTTCACTAGGATATTCAGCAATCAACTCTTCTGGAAGATCAAAACTAAAATCTGAAAGTTTCATTTTACTCATAGGGCAATTTTTTATTTCCTTTTCTTTTAATGAAAAGGAGCGCAAAGATACAACATTTTAAAGCCGATGTCAAGAGGTTTTTAATTCAGGGCCTCGGATTTTTAAAATCCAATCATCTACAGACAATGCATCTTTGATTGAAGAATCTCCAGATTGTGTTCTACGTAAAGCAATTAGTGTCCCTCCTGACTGAACAATTTTGCCGAAATCATTTGCAATTGAACGTATGTAAGTTCCTTTGGAGCAAGAGATTTCAAAATCTATTTCTGGAAATCGCTTAGTCGAAATACTAAATTCAACAATTTCAATTGTATTTGATTTCAATTCAAATTCTTTTCCTGCCCTTGCTAAATCGTATGCTCTTTTTCCATCAATTTGTTTTGCAGAGAAAATTGGGGGGACTTGCTGAATAACTCCAACAAATGATGCACGTGCAGTTTCAAGTAATTCTGGTGTGATATGATCTATGGGAAATTCTGCATTATATTGACTTTCCAAATCATAAGATGCCGTAGTTTTTCCAAGCAAAATAGTTCCAGTATAGGTTTTCATACCACCCATAATTTGGTCAATTTTCTTCGTGTGTTTTCCAGTACAAAGAATTAAAAGTCCCGTAGCCAAAGGGTCTAATGTTCCTGCATGACCAACTTTAATATTCTTTACATTTAAAGCTTGTTTGAGATTCCACCGAATTTTATTGACAACATCAAAAGATGTCCACCCTATTGGTTTGTCAACCAAAATTGTTTCGCCTTCTAAAAAATTCATTTATTGAAAAGAAAAATAAGTGATTAAAATAATCCCGACAACAATTCGGTACCAACCCCAAATTTTGAAACCGTACTTTTCAAGGATTCCAATAAATAATTTTATTGCTAATCCGGCAACAACAAATGCGATGATGTTTCCAATAATAAAATTGCTAATGTTTTGGCTAGAAGAAAGAATCATTTCGTATCCTTTTTGTTCGATCCCTTTGTATTTCCAGTCTTTTAAAAAAACAGAATACATTGTAACTGCGAGCATTGTTGGTACAGCTAAGAAAAAACTGAATTCTGCTGCCAACTTTCGAGTTAATCCTTGTTGCATTCCTCCAATAATAGATGCAGCAGATCTACTAGTACCAGGCATCATTGCTAAACATTGCCAAAATCCGATGATGACTGCTTTTCCTATACTGATGTTTTCTTCTTTTTTAATTTTTGGATTCTTGAAAAATCTGTCAATAAATAACAAAATAACACCACCTACAATTAGAACAATAGCAATCGGAATAGGACTTTCTAAAACAGCTTCAATCTTGTCATCGAATAATTTTCCTAAAACCAATGCTGGGATAACTGCTAAGGCTAGTTTGACATAAAAATTAATTGATTTAAAGTTGAGGAACTTTTTCCAATATAAAACAACAACAGATAAAATCGCTCCAAATTGAATTGAAACTTGAAACATTTTAACAAATTCATCATCTTGTGTTCCGAAAATTGAGCTCACAAAAATCATATGCGCAGTAGACGAAACAGGCAAAAATTCTGTAAGGCCTTCAATAATCGAAAGAATGAGGGCTTGTATTAAATCCATAAGAAAATACGATTAGTCTTTATTGACCTTGTTTTTTTTCATTATTGCATATAGAATAACGATGTATCCAGCAACAATTAGCATTGGTGCAATAGTAATTCGTCTCATACTAAACAACTCCTCCTTATTGAATTCATCTAATTCTGAAGCAGCCCCACCAATCATTAATAAAAACCCTAAAATATTAATTGCCAAACCAATTAATAATAATTTATAATTTCCAGGTTGAAACCCGAATTGTGACTTTTTGTCCTCCATGAGCCAAATTTAATATAAATCATCCAATTTCGTTCGCAAATATTTGTTAAGAGCAAACCAAGTAGAAATAAATGTGATTCCAATTCCAATTACTATAAGTGATCCAGCTAGTAATCCAAAGGTGCTTAGAGAATAACTTATTTCAATAGAATCCAAAATATTATTCATCGCAAAAAATAAAGTCATTAATAATGCAAGACCTATAATTGCTGATACAGTACCTTGAAAAATTGATTGCACCAAAAATGGTTTACGAATATGAGAAGAAGTAGCTCCAACAAGTTGCATTGTCTTGATAGTGAATCGTTTCGAATACAAAGCCATTCTAATCGTATTATTGATCATTGCAACTGCAATTACTATTAATAACAAAGCGACAGATAAAAACAGAAAAACAAATTGTTTGAACCCTAAATTGACAGATTCAACACTTGCTTTATCGTAATTTACTTCATCTATTTGATCTGGATATGCATTTATTAAATCTTGTTTGATTTTTTCCATACCTTCCTTTGTTGCGAATTCCGCCTTAGGTTTGAAACTAATGGTTGAAGGTAAAGGGTTTTCTCCTTCAAAAATAGAAAGAATTTGATCTGCATTTTGGTCTGTACCACTGAATTCTTCAATTGCTCTTTCTGGAGAAACAAAATAAACTTCACTGAATTGATTCCAAGTTTTTAATTCTTGCTCGACCTGTTTTATGTCTGCATCATTTAATTCAGGTTTAAAAAACAAATCTCCTTGTAAACTTTCTTTGGCCTGTTTTTGAACATTTTCTAACCCAAAAACCCCTCCCAAAACAAGCCCTATCATAAACAAAACCAAGGAAATCCCTACAACTGTAGAAACATAACTAGTGCGCACACCACGTTTACTGTATTTATCTGAATTTGAACTCATCGATGACGAAGTTAGAAATAATTCTAACGAAAGAAAAAGAGTAGAATAGAATTTAGAAAAAGACAATTGTTAATAACTGAAAAAGGGAGAATGACAAGAAGTCTAATTTTCTTTTTGAATGATAATTTTTACCAAAAAATGTTAAAATAAAAATAAGTTGTAATTTTTTGAAACGTTTACCGTTAAAGGGATATAGCAATTGCTTAAGATTTAAAAAAGAAAAGTTGGCACACAATTTGAAATTGCTTAAATCGAAGTAAAAGTTAGTTTTCATAAGTAGTAGTAGTT
>VFKM01000192.1 GCA_009885545.1 Flavobacteriales bacterium | reverse complement strand
TATTAATGGTGCCTGTACTACTAATATTAAAAACTGCAGGACCATTAAATATATCGGGATTCACATTTCCCATTCTTATTTCGCCGGTACCCGAATTAGTAATCGTATTCGACGTTGTACCAGCAAAAGTGCATCCACCAATTGATGTATTCAGAGCTGTTCCGGTTTGAGTAAATTGATTGATGGCTCCGTTAAAAGTACTTCCATTCAGAAATAAATTCGGACTCGAAGTTGTCAAAGATCCATTGAATGATGTTCCTGTTTCAAAATATACAATAGAACTTCCAGTTAATGTCAACGTTTGCGAAGTTGCTCCAATCTGTGTAAAATTTCTTAATCGCAAATTACCAGTCGAGAATATTGAAGTTGAAATTGTTTTTCCAGCGGCAATAACATTCGTTCCTGTTCCTTGTCCAAAATTAATGGAACCACTACCAGTAGATGTCAGCGTAATATTTTGGTTAAATTGATTATTGAGCGCATTATATCCAACATTGATTGTTCCACTATTACTATTGTTGAAATTTGCGATTCCATTAAAAACATCAGCATTTATATGCCCCATTCTTATTTCTCCGGTGCCAGAATTTATTATTGTATTTGAAGTTGCTCCGGCAAAAGTGCAACCACCTATAGATAAATTTAAAGCGGTTCCTGTTTGTGTAAATTCGTTGATTGCTCCATTAAATGTACTTCCATTAAATCGCAGATTTGGGGCAGAAGTGGTTAATGAACCATTAATTGTTGTGCCAGTTTCAAACAATAGTATAGAAGTGCCAGTAGTAGCCATGTTCTGCGCAGTTGTTCCATTCTGTGTAAAATTGCGCAATCGCAAAACTCCAGCAGTAAATGTTGGGGCTGAAATTGTCTTTCCTATTGCCAAAATACTTGTTCCCGTTCCTTGACTCATTTGAATGGAACCTAAACCGGTGGATGTTAGCGTGATGTTTTGGTTAAATTGATTATTGAGTGAATTGTATCCAATATTAATTGTTCCCGAACTACTATTATTGAAAGTAATAGGACCGTTAAAAATATCAGGATTTACATTTCCCATTCTAATTTCTCCAGTACTAGTATTTGTAATTGTATTTGAAGTTGCTCCAGCAAAAGCACAGCCGCCGTCTGATGGGGTAAAAAAGGCACCTGTTTGTGTAAATTGATTCGTTGCGCCATTAAAAACTGCACCATTAAAAAATATTTTTGGAGCCACACTTGAAAGTGAGCCATTAAAAGTGGTGCCTGTATTTAGATCTAAACTAGCTGTACCTGTAAGGTTTATATTCTGAGCAGTTGCCCCAATCTGAGTGAAGTTCTTTAAATATAAAGTGCCACTAGAAAATGTGCTTGCAGTTATAGTTTTATTGGCGGCCAAAATACAAGTGCCAAATAAATAACCAAATCTAATACTGCCCGATCCAGTGCACGATAATACTATGTTTTCATTGAACTGATGATTCAATCCACCGAAACCAACATTGATTTGACCAGAACTGGTAACATTAAAGAAAGTTGGTCCATTAAATATATTAGGATCATTTTGGCCTAGCCGCCATTCACTGGTTCCATTGTGGGTAAATGTATTAGAAGTTGTTCCAGCAAATACGCAGGGTCCGGTGCCGTTACTTGAAGATGAACCAGTTTTTGTGAACTCATTAATTGCTCCATTAAATGTACCGCCATGAAGGTATAAAGCTGGTGCAGTAACTGAAAGTGATCCATTAATAACACAATAGCTTTGAGAAATAAAAATGGAGCTGCCCGTCAAATTTATTATCTGCGATGTAGTTCCGGTTTGGATAAAATTGGACAAAGTTAATGTTCCCGAAGAAAACACATTCGCAGATATAGTTTTACCAGCAGCTAAGACACACGATGCTCCCGGAAGAGCAAATCCAATGTTTATAGTACCAGTTCCTGTTGAGGATACAACAACATTTTCATTAAATTGATTGTTTGACGAAGAATAGCCAATTTGTATCTTTCCAGCATTGGTCATATTTAAATTAAGTGGTCCGTTAAAAATATCTGGATTTGTGACGCCTAATCTCATTTCAGCTGTGCCACTATTTGTGATGGTGTTTGACGTAACCCCTGCAAATGTGCAGCCTCCGGTTGACGTGCTAATGGAAGTTCCTGTATGCGTGAACGAATTAATAGCACCATTAAAAATTCCACCATTAAAAAATACATTAGCTGCAGTTGCATTTACTTGTGAGTTAAAAGTAGTTCCACTAAAAGTAACCGAGCTTGCTGCAGTATTTGGAGTAAATGTTCCTGTGTTTAAAATTCCGCCTGAACAAGTTGACGTTCCTGTAGCCGTCAAAATAAATCCCCCAAGATTTAACGTTCCCGCCGAAATTGTAAAGTTCGTGACTGTCTTATTGGATGGCATAACTGGCTGATTGGCCAATGCAGCGTTGTTAATAGTAATGTTATCCGCAGCTCCCGGAAGACCTGTTGGCGACCAGTTGGTAGTCGTGTTCCATGCAGTTGAGGTGGTGCCTATCCATGTGTAATCCACCGCAAACCCGCTAAAGGAGATTAATATGGACACTATTAATGAACAAAAAATTCTATTTCCAAATAACATTTAACAGAGTTAATATTTTAAATATCAAAACGATATACAATTATAAAGTTTAATCAAATATAATTTTTTTCCAATTAAAATATGATTTTATTTTTCTCCAATAATGATAAGCTCCGATTTGGTTGTATTGCAGAACACTGAAAAAGAGTTTTAGAATTGATCAAACTTGATACCTTTTACACTATTTCGTCGCTGAAAAAAGGACTTAAAACAATACCCCAAAAAAAAAGCGAACATTTCTGCTCGCTTTTTTTTGTGGTGATGGACGGAATCGAACCGCCGACACAAGGATTTTCAGTCCTTTGCTCTACCGACTGAGCTACATCACCTAACCGTTATTGTGGGCGCAAAGATAGTAACTTAATTTAACCACCAAAGAAACAAGAAGACTTTTTTTACGATTTCTTGGATTATATTTGTGCTATGATGAGTAAAAATACAGTTTTAGCAATCGATGCAGGAAATACATCGGTAAAAATTGCTGTTTTCATAAATGGTATAATTACTGAAATTCAACGATTTGAATCATCTAATTTATCTAGTCTTGAGTCGTGGGCAAAGAAGTATCCAGAAACACCAACAATTTTGTCTTCGGTGCTTTCAAAAGAGGAAACAAATCGATTGAAAAATATATTTCACAGTTGCCTAGTAGTAAATAACGAAACGTTGTTTCCAATAAATTTCAACTATTCAACGCCAAAAACACTTGGCATAGATCGCATTTGCAACGCAGTAGCTATTTCAAGTAGTTGTCCTAAACAAAATGTGGTAAGCATTGATCTTGGGACTTGCTTAAAATTTGATTTTGTCAACAACAAGAATCAATATATGGGTGGGTCTATTTCACCTGGAATCCAAATGCGTTACAAATCACTTCGAGATTACACTTCAAACCTTCCTTTGATCAACAATGTCGATCCCATTTCACTTATAGGAACATCAACAAATGAAAGCATTCATTCAGGAGTTATAAACGGAATTCAAGCGGAAATAAATCAATTAATCCAGCGTTATTCAATAGAATATGATGACTTAACGTTTTTTATGACAGGTGGAGACATACATTACTTTGATTTCCCTAGAAAAAATAACATCTTTGTAGACGAAAATTTGACTTTAAACGGATTATTCCAAATATATCTATTCAATGCGCATTAATCTAATATTTCTCCTCTTTACACTTGTTGTTTTTCAATTTAAAGCACAAACCTCGACTAATTCACCCTATTCATCTTATGGCATAGGAGAAAGAGGCTCTCTTGAAAATGCAACATTTACAGGATTAGGTTTTTCTAATGTTTCATATTTCGATTCAACGGTTCTTAATTATTACAACCCTTCAACGTATAACACCCTAGCTGAAGGTCAACCACTTTTTTCAATTGGATTAACATCAAAATTATCAACCTTTGAGCAAAATGATGTAAGTGAATTCAAGGGTAACGTTATAATTGACCATTTTGCCATGGCTTTTTTATTAAAAAAGCATTTTGGGTTTGCGTTTGGATTGAAGCCATTTGCGCGAAAAGGCTATAGCCTAACAGAATCAATTGCCCTTGGATCAGATTCAATAAAATATACTTATTTGGGCAAAGGAGGAACGAATCAAGCTTTTATTGGACTTAGCTCAAACTTAATCAAGTACAAAAATACGACGCTTTCAATAGGAGCAAATTTTAGCTATCTGTTCGGCGCATCTACTAACGAAAGACGCAGTCAATTGGTGGATGATGTCATAGGCGGTGTTGACTGGAAATCAATCAGTGTAAATTCATTTTATTACGACCTAGGATTATATTTTCGTCAATCATTCAAACAAAAGCACCATTTAACTTTTGCTATGGCTATTGACCCAGGTCAAAATATAAAAATCAAACAGGATAGCTACTTGTTTTTTGGTGTCATTGGAGATCCTGAAGAATATGACACCTTATCTGCTTCTGTAAATCAAACTGGAAGCATTCATTTACCGACTTCAATGAACCTAGGATTGAATTACAATTTTTGGTTCGGTGACGCAACAAAAAAGAAATCATTTAGAAACTCTGAGTTAGGGATCCATATCAATTATTCAACAACGGATTGGACAACGTTTTCTAATAGTTTTGAAACGACAAATAACCTATTACCAACAAATAAATTCTCTTTTGGTTTACAATATATCCCAGAAAGAAAATTCACTGAAAAATCTACAAATATCAAATTTCTCGAAACAATTAGATACCGAGCTGGTATTTATCAATACACATTGCCTTATTCTTATGCCGGTGAGCAACTTTCAGATAAAGGAGTAACTATCGGATTCGGAATACCATTACTTGCCCAACAATCTCTGTCAAGTTTAAATATTGGATTTACATATGGAAAAAGGGAAACAACAGCAGTTGGTTCTTTAAACGAAAAATATATTGGAATTAATTTCGGGATAATTTTAGCACCGTCGAGTTTTGACCGTTGGTTTAGAAAAAGAAAATTAGACTAATACATTCAGTTATGCCAATCAGAATTCTTTTCGTGATTTTTTTATTGGTTTCTTTTAATGATTATTCTCAAGAATACACTTTTGACTCTGCTAAATGTCAGCAATATAAAACATTAGGCGATAAGTTTTTTGCGAATAATGATTACTCCCAAGCATTTTTTAATCTTTTCGAATGCGAACGTTATTGTAACGATCTCGATAAAGCTTTTTATGATAAATTGATTACTAGTTTAAAAAATACAATCACCAATTGTAAAGATGCCGAAACTAAAAGTAGTTATATTAACACATTAGTTGATGTCTACAATAATTCTGAGAACAAAGGGTATTATGATGAATCAAATGATCTAATTCGTGCTGCATTTGTTCTAAAATCGACCAACATCAACCTCAAAAAAGTGGATGAATTGTTTGTGCGAGCAAAATCAAACATCCATATTGTTTTCAGTGAAACACAGCTAGTCTTATACTTTGCAAATATTTACAATCTTTATTTAGGAGAAAAAAATGATAACAAGCCAATTTTAAAAAGGAGAATTATCAAGGAGTACTATGATCTATCAAATTTTTCCATTCAAGAGAACATGAGTAATCTTACAAAAACGAACCTGTCTATTTATTACAATAATGTGATCAAAGATTCTTCAGATATACTGCCTGAAATGGCTTTTTATTTAAAAACTTTATCAAAAAATGAAAAAGAAAAATTAGTTGAATTAAACAACCTGAAGACTATACTGGAAAACAAAAAATGTCAAGCAAACCCATATTATAATGCTGTAATTGATTCATTAATTCTTATTGAGCCTAATCTAGACCTCTATATGTCGTCTGCGAAATACTTGAGTTACACAAATAATTATTCAAAAGAATTTTCCGCATTGTATTTTGCAAAAAAAATAGCGACAGAAGAATCTACCAAAGAAGAAATAGATTATTTGATGGCTAAATCACTATTTAATGACGGTAATTATATCGAGTCATATAAAATTGCAATTGAGGTTGAAGGAATTTATTTTAACGATGCCTGTATCATTGCATCTCAGTCGGTTTCTCGAAATATAGAATCTTGTGGAAACAATGAAACAGAACAAAAGTTGAATTTATATTATGCAAATGCACTTCTCGGTAAAGTCAAGAATCCAGATGAAGTAGTTAGAAAATTAATTACGGACAACATATCCAATTTCCCAAATTCTGATGAATTAAATTTGCTTAATTTGAATATTGGGCAAAAAATAGCTTTGAAATGTTGGGGAATTCAAATTGAAATACCGAAATGAAAATTAACCTCAACCATATTTTTATAAAAGTATTTACATGTATTATATTAGGTAGTTTGCTTTTCTCTTGTGTGAATGATTTAGAATCAATTCAAAAAGTTACGTACGACCCAAAAGCGCCAGACGAAGTAACCAAAGATTTACGCGTTTTCTATACAGATTCAGGTTATGCAAGAGTTGAGATTTTTGCCTCACTAGCCGAAACTTATTCTAAACCAACCCCAATGACAAAGTTAAAGGATGGTATTAAGGTGAATTTTTTTGATGGAAATGGAAAAGTCATCTCAACACTCACGGCATTATATGGTGAAATAAATCATTTAAAAGGAACCTTTCTCGTTCGTGATTCCGTTAGACTTATTAATCATGAAAAAAAACAACGTATGGAAACCGAAGCCTTGTATTGGAATCAAAAAGACAGTTCGATTTATACACTATCTAATGTGGTTGTCCGTTCTCCAAAAGGAGTTCTATTTGGCGATGGAATCCGAACAAAGCAGGACTTTTCAGAATATGAATTTTTAAAACCTTATGGTAAAATCAATTTTGATAAATAATAAGAAAATAATGAATAATAAACGTGACATATTTTATAATCTAAAAAACAAAACAACATGAATTTATATAACAAAGTAATGCTCTATTTTTGGTTAGCTGCGGCTATCGTTATTTTTATTATTACATCTTATATGAGCTACGCTGAAGGAATTAAGAAATGGGGATTCTATTACATTTTCGTTGGATCAGCATTGTTAATGTTTCTAGTAAAACGTTGGATGATGAAAAGAATGGAAAAGCACTTAGCTTTTATTGAAGAACAAAAAAAGAATAAAAAGTAAGATTCCTTTTATCATTGATTTATTGCATTTCTAATATTAATTGATATTCTGAACACAATTTCAATTAAGAAGTATTAATGTGAACTAAATTAGTGTTAAGAATGTTCATCAAGGTACTTAATGATTGTTACTTTTTAGATTTATTTTATTTAATGACTATATGAAATTTCGTTCTATCTTAATAATTTTTGTTTTTTTCATTATTTGCTCTGCAAGTTTTGGACAGAAATTATTGAGTGGGAAAATTACAGACGAACGAAATGTTCCAATTCCTTTTGCAAAGGTTTTCGCCAAAAATAATGCAGAATTACGAACTGTGGCTGATGCAAATGGCTACTATGAATTAAGACTCTTTGTTGGAGAATATTTTCTAGTAATTAGTTCAACTGGATATTCTGAAAGAGAAACATATATCATGATCAACGATCAAGATTTGACGCGTGATATCCAATTATTTCCGGCTACTATAAAAGAGCTTGAAGACATTGAAATTACTGCTAAGAAGTCTAATCCCGGTCGAGAAATCATGTTGAAAGTAGTTAAAAAAAGAGACCAAATAAATCCTTGGAATTACCCTCACAGCGTTGAAGGCTACATTAAAGCCAGTGAAACACTAGATAAAAAAGTAAAGGAAGATAAGAAGAAGGACCAGAAAGAAAATTCTGATTCCAAAACAATTGAAGATCCATTTGAGGAAGAACGAAAAAAACAAGCCGCTTTTGCTGAAAGCATGAATCTTGTAGAAGTTCAATTTACGCGGTTTTATTCTCCACCAAACGATGTAAAAGAAATACGAAACGCATATGAAAAAAGGGGAAATGACCAAAATTTATATTACACAACAACAGTAAAATCTAATTTTAATTTTTTTGAAAATTTATTGCACCTGGATGATTTGCATCAATCGCCTGTTGGATCACCAATTTCGGGACCAGGAATACTTTCATACAAATATCGTTTAGAAGAACAATATGTTGAAAATGGGCAACTAATCAACCGAATTAAAATTATTCCTAGAACCACATCTACCTCTACTTTAGAAGGTTATATTTGGGTAATTGACTCATTATGGTTGATTCAGAAGTTAGAGTTGACTTTAAATAAAGGAAATTTGTTGATTTATGATTATTTCACAATACGACAAACTTTTGATCATCCTGGAGATAGTCTTTGTGTTCTTGTAAAGCAAGAATTAGATTACGGAGTGAAATATAAAGACCAAACATCCTCTTGTAAAACGACCGCAGATTTTTCCAATTATAAATTTAATTCTGGATTCTCAAATAAATTTTTCGGAAATGAATTGTCAGTGACAGAAAAAGAAGCGTACGAAAAAGATTCAACTTTTTGGAGTCAAACAAGAACAGTTACATTAACGGAAAAAGAGAAAGCTTTTATTATTGCAAAAGACAGTATAAGGGATTACCAAAACAGAAAAGAATATACCGATTCAATCGATTTAATTTTCAATAAAGTTACGGCCTTAAAAGTACTTTGGTTTGGTGTTGATCATAGAAATAGAGCAAAGAGAACGCAATGGACAATAAGTTCTCTTGCAGCAACGGCTCGTCCAATTTATATTGCTGGACCAAGAGTAGCACCGAGCTTTTTTTATTTTAAAAAATGGGCAGATGAAAGGACACTTGATTCTTATTCTGAAATTTCAATTGGTCTTTTAAATGCAGATATTAAGGGAAGCACTTGGTGGAGGTATAGATATGACCCTT
>VFKM01000095.1 GCA_009885545.1 Flavobacteriales bacterium | reverse complement strand
TTTGACAAATACATTGAAGAAGTACGCTACTGATTCAGGGATGTTGACGAAAGAAAAAATTGAAATTGATGGTGATGATTTCCGTGAAGGATTAACTGCAGTCGTTTCAGTTAAAGTTCAAGAACCACAATTTGAAGGTCAAACAAAAACGAAATTAGGAAACAGAGAAGTAACAGCTCCTGTAAGTCAGGCTGTTTCTGAAATGTTGTCCGCATATTTAGAAGAGCATCCAGCAGAAGCTAAAATTATTGTTGACAAAGTTATCCTTGCTGCTCGTGCGCGTCACGCTGCTAGAAAAGCACGTGAAATGGTTCAACGTAAAAGCGTTTTAACAGGTTCTGGTTTGCCAGGAAAATTAGCAGATTGTTCTGAAAAAGATCCTGCTAAATGCGAAATTTACTTCGTCGAGGGAGATTCTGCGGGTGGTACAGCAAAACAAGGTCGTGATAGACATTTTCAAGCAATTATGCCTTTAAGAGGTAAGATTTTGAACGTGGAAAAAGCAATGATCCACAAAATATTTGAAAACGAAGAGATTAAAAATATTTATACAGCACTTGGAGTTAGAATCGGAACAGAAGAAGATTCAAAAGCTTTAAATGTTGAAAAACTGAGGTATCATAAGATTATCATTATGTGTGATGCCGATGTGGATGGCTCCCACATCGAAACATTGATTCTTACATTCCTTTTCCGTTTTATGAAACCGTTGGTTGAATCGGGATATATTTATATTGCAACTCCACCTTTATATCAAGTTAAAAAGGGCGGTAAATCAGAATACGCATGGAATGAAGATATGCGTGATCGTTTAATCAATGAATTAAAAGGTGGTGGATCTGAATCTTCTGTGAATGTACAACGATACAAAGGTCTTGGAGAAATGAACGCAGAGCAATTGTGGGAAACGACTATGGATCCTGAAAGACGTACGCTTCGCCAAGTTACTATTGAAAACGCGGTAGAATGTGACCAAATTTTCTCAATGTTAATGGGAGATGATGTTCCACCAAGAAGAGAATTTATTGAGAAGAATGCAAAATATGCTAAAATAGATATTTGATTCTAACTAACTATAATTTGAAACGTCTACAATTGTGGACGTTTTTTTTTATCTATACCGCAAGTATTAAATTAAAACAGCATCTATATTAACTTAATATTAATCTCAAAGTATGAAAAGAATAAGTTTGATAATCGGAATTGTGTGTCTCAAAACAACGTTAGTGTTTTCACAAGACTTTTATGACAGGTCAATTGTTCAAACAATTGAAATCTTTTTTAATAGCTCCACTTGGGATGCCCAATTAGATGCTTTGGCTACTTCAACTGAAGATTATTTATTAGCAGATTCTGTTCGGATCAATGGTGTTGTTTTTGACAGTGTAGGAGTGAAGTACAAAGGAAATAGTTCCTATAATACTAATAACAATAAGAATCCATTACATATTTCTTTAGATTGGGTCCATGATAACTATGATTATCAAGGTTATACTGATGTTAAACTGCAAAACGGTTATCAAGATCCTTCTATGATTCGTGAAGTGCTGTCTTATGCCATTTCTGAACAATATATGGATTGTCCAAAAGCAAATTTTGCTAATGTGTACATCAACGGTTCTTTGAGAGGCTTGTATTCTAGTGCTGAGAGTATTAATGATAAATTTAATGGAGATCATTTTTATTCTTCAAACGGCTCATTTTTTAAGTGTAATCCAATAGGAGGAGCTGGACCAGGTGCGTCTGTTAGCCCTGATTTGAAATACATAAATTCTGATAGTAGTTCTTACGCAAATGGGTATGAATTAAAATCAACTTATGGATGGAATGATTTGGTAGCAATGATTGATACCTTGAATAATAATTTTGCAGCAATTGAAAGTATTCTTGACGTTGATAGAGCTCTTTGGATGTTGGCATTTAATAATGTGCTAGTGAATTTGGATTCTTATTCTGGTGCATTTAGACAAAATTATTATTTGTTTAAAGACCTAAACGAACGTTTTTTACCAATTGGTTGGGATTATAACATGAGCTTTGGTGGTTTTCCAGGTGGAACGGGTTCTGGCGCATATACTGCAACTACATTAGATCCAATGTCAAATAACGCTTCAACTATACATCCTTTAATTGTGAAAATGTTAAGTAACGCGCAATATAAAAGAATGTATATGGCGCATATTCGAACTATCGTTCAAGAGATGTTTGCTTCTTCGTTATATGTGACAACTGCAAATACACTTAGAACCACTATTGATGCTTCTGTTCAAGCGGATCCGTACAAATTCTTTACGTATACACAATTTCAAAATGGATTAACAACCGCTGTTACAACAGGTGGTCCAGGAGGATCAATTCCAGGAATTCAAGCGTTAATGGATGCTCGTGCAACTTTCTTTAGTACGAATGCTAATTATATATTAGTATCTCCAGTGATTTCAGCTTATGCCTCAAGTGTTGCTTCTCCAACTTATGGTCAAACTATTACGATAACAGCAACATGTTCGAATGAAACGACGGTCTATTTAGGATATAGAATGGATACACCTTTAAAATTCACTCGAGTTCAAATGTTTGACGATGGAGCTCACAACGACGGTGCTGCTGGAGATCAAGTTTATGGTGCTTTTGTGACAATGAATTGTGTGATATTGGAATATTATATCTACGCAGAAAACACAAATGCAGGACTTTTTAGCCCGCAAAGAGCGGAGCATGAATACCATACTTTGATGGTTACATTACCAGCACCAACTGTAGGACAAATTGTTGTAAATGAATTAATGGCTGATAATACTAGCTCCGCGTACGACGAAAATGGAGAAAGTAATGATTGGATAGAAATTTATAATACTACTTCTACTGGATTGAATTTATCAGGTCTTTATCTTTCAGATGATTATCTAAATTTAACGAAATGGCAATTTCCTGCGAACACAGGAATTTTGGCAAATGAATATTTAATAATTTGGGCAGATAATGATACACTACAATCCGGTTTACATGCGAATTTTAAATTGGGAATTAATGGGGAGTCGGTTATCATAAGCGATGGTGTGACAGTGTTAGATGCAATAGATTTCCCAATTCAAACTACAGATGTTGCTTATGCTCGTTGTCCAGATGCAGGAATATTTACATATGGTTACCCAACATTTGCAGTTTCAAACAATTGCTTCTTATCAATAAGTGAAGATTTACTTCCATTGAATGTTTCAGTTTATCCTGTTCCAACAAGTGGAAATGTATTTATTTCTTCAAAAGAAGATGGGGCTTTAACCGTTCAAATTGTTGATTTGCAAGGTCGATTAATATATGAAACGGTTACACAAGAACAACTTACGGAAATCCCTTCTATTAATTGGAATTCAGGTTATTATGTAATTAGAATAGTGACGCAAAATAACAAAGTGACTACAATTCCATTTATAAGGGAATAACAAATTGGTTTTATATATAGAAGTCCTGATTGAAAAACAATCGGGACTTTTTTTATTGAGTTCATTTTTATAAATTAACAGATTACCAATCCGTAATGATTAATTTAAATATTAATCCTGGAATTTATTTTTTACAGGTAATAAAAAATAACGAGATTCGAACAATGAAAATAGTTAAGAATTGAAAATAATAATTGATCAAAAAAAATCTAAGGAATGAAAAAATAACTTAAGTTTTTCTTTTCTTCTTTTTGGCTGCGGGGAAAAGTATGTTATTCAAAATCAAACGATAACCGGGAGAATTTGGATGTAGATTTAAATCTGTAGGCGGATCACCTACTTTATGCTCATAATCTTCTGGGTCATGACCACCATAAAAAGTCCAAGTTCCTTGACCCATTTCTCCATGCACGTACCGAGCAGTTTCAAGTGCTTTATTTTCTCCTAGAATTAAAACATTTGGCTTGATTAAGTCTTTTCTAAAGTCAGTTGTTTGTCCCATGAAACCGTCAATAACAGTTGTATGACATTGTGTTAACATAGTTGGCACAATATCCCATTTTGCAGAGAAATCGAATAATGTAAATTTATCTGTTGCCTCAGTTACTCTTTGTTGACGGTGTATATCAGTTCCATCAATATTCGAATATTCATACATCAAAGGATCTCTTTCTAATTTGAAATTCTCAAAAGCAAATGTGTTTTCAAAGTCTAATTTATCTTGGCATTTTGGATCACTGGCATCACCGTCATACATTTGTTCACAAATATCTGTTTCATGAGCAGCCAAAGCGACATCAAAACTGTCTGTTCCACTGCACATTGTAAAAAGAAATCCGCCTCCCATTACAAAATTCTTAATGTTAGTTGCAACTGCTAATTTCAACTCTGATACTTTATTAAATCCTAGCATTTTTGCATCTGCTTCGGCATCTTCAACTTGCTCTTGATACCAAGGGTAGGAACGATATGCAGAATAGAATTTCCCGTATTGTCCTGTGAAATCTTCATGGTGTAAATGCAGCCAATCATACTTTGGAAGCATACCCATAACTATCGCTGAATCGTAAATTTTTTCATAAGGAATTTCAGCATATTCTAAAACTAAAGTCACGGCATCGTCCCATGGTTGTTTTCCTCTTGGCGTGTAAACAGCAATTTTTGGAGCCTTTTCAAGCTGAACAATTTCCATGTTCACCTCAGGATTAGATATTTGATTTCGAATTTGGTTTACTTGCCCATCTGCTAATACTTCGTATTTAACATTTCTTAATACAAGTTCTTCTTCTAATGCCCTTAAATGTGGAACCAAAAAGGAACCTCCTCGGTAATTCAAAAGCCATTCAATAGTAACACTATTTTCAAGTGACCAAAATGCAATTCCGTATGCTTTTAAATGATCTGACTGAGTATCATCCATTGGGATAATAATCTGTGTAGACAACCCTTTAAAGGAAATTGAGATAAAAAAGAAGATGATAAAAATATACCGCATTTTATTTTTTTTCAATTTTGACTACCAACTATCAATCCATTTTTAAAAGGGAGTTTCGTCATCTAACGAATTATCAAAATCGACAGTGTTATCATCAAATGAGTTCATTTTACTCGCAATTGTGTAGCTTGAAGGACTAGGATCGTCAAAATCTGCACTCGCATTTAGGCTAGTGTGAGATGGAACATTCACGTCTTCAGTAAAACTTTCTAGGTTGTCAAATCGAGCATATTCACCAATAAATCTCAATCTAACGCGATCAAGAGCACCATTTCTGTGTTTGGCAATGATAATTTCACTCACTCCTTGATTTGAATTACCTTCTTCATCTTCCATTAAACCGTAATATTCTGGTCGGTAGATAAAAGAAACGATATCAGCATCTTGCTCAATTGCCCCAGATTCACGTAAGTCAGAAAGAACAGGTCGTTTATCACCTCCACGTTGTTCAACTGAACGACTTAATTGAGATAAAGCAATGATAGGTATGTTTAATTCTTTGGCAATTTCCTTAATAGATCTTGAAATCGTTGAGATTTCTTGTTCACGGTTTCCAGCTCCTTTAGAACCTCCGGCTGTCATTAATTGCAAATAATCAATGATTACCATATCAATATTATATTGCATTTTTAATCGACGGCATTTTGCACGTAAATCAAAAACACTAATTCCAGGACTATCATCAATGTATATAGGAGCTGTAGCAAGTTTCGTAATTCGAGAATGCAATTGTTGGAATTCATGTTCTCGTAAATCACCTTTTCTCAATTTTTCAGCACTTAATCTTGTTTCAGAAGCGATTAAACGTTTTACAAGTTGCACAGCTGACATCTCAAGTGAGAAAATCGCAACACCTTTTCCATGGTCAACAGCTGAATTTCTAGCCATTGAAAGTACGAAAGCTGTTTTTCCCATCGCTGGTCTTGCTGCAATTACAATCATATCTGATTTTTGCCATCCAGATGTAATTTTATCTAAGTCGAAGAATCCAGTTGCAACACCAGAAATTCCATCTGTATTTTGAGAAGCTTTTTCAATCTCTTCAATTGCTTGTCGAACGACGTTCTGCATAGTAGAAACGTCTTTCCCCATGTTATTTTCGGCAATTTTGAATAAATCTCCTTCAGCCTTATTTAATACATCAAATACATCATTCGTGTCGTCATAAGCATCACGAATAACTTCGCTACTCATTCGAATTAACTCCCGTTTGATATGTTTTTCTGATATTATTCTTGCGTGAAATTCAACGTGTGCAGTTGAAGCAACGCGACTCGTAAGTTGTGAAATATAAACAGCACCTCCAGAAGCTTCTAATTCTCCGTTTTGTTTTAATTTATTGATAACCGTTAAAAGGTCTATAGGAACAGAACTGCCAAATAATTCACGTATCGCATTATAAATAAATTGATGCTTAGGGTCGTAAAAACTGCTAGGTTTCAAAATATCTATAGTATCTGTTACAGCATTTTTTTCAAGCATCATTGCGCCTAAAACAGCTTGTTCTAAATCAACCGCTTGCGGCGGAATTCTACCAAGATCATTGGTTAATGTATTGGTGTTTTTAACCCTTGTGATTGGTTTCTTGCTGTTTTCGGGTTGATTGTCCATTTAACAAAGATAGAAAATCAATCGGCTAGATTCAAAAGCAATTGCAAAACTTTCTTAAAAAGATATAAATACTACTTTTCAACAATTGTTAATAGCCAAAATGTATTTTTGTAAAATGAAACGAGAAGTCATTCTTACAGCTGATGGTTCAAAAACGATTTACATTCCAGAAATGAATGAAAATTATCATTCTACGAATGGTGCGTTTCAAGAAGCTCTGCATGTTTTTATCCAAAATGGAATTCGTACATTCAATCAAACAGGAGAAATTACTGTTTTTGAAATGGGGTTTGGAACAGGATTAAATGCTTTGTTAACATTAGTTGAAGCGGTTAATTCAAATAGAAAGATCAATTATATTGGAATAGAAGCATTTCCTGTAGAATTAGAATTGATCCAAGAAATCAACTATGAAAAATTGGTTAACGAACAATTTACTGAATCATTTTCTTTAATGCATTCCTTGCCTTGGGAGCATAAACACGAATTAAACAACAAATTCTCATTTCAAAAAATACATGCTAAAATCCAAGATTATCAGCCCATAAATTCATCTGCAGATATTATTTACTTTGATGCATTTGGGCCGAAAGTTCAGCAGGAAGTTTGGACAATTGATGTTTTAAAGAAAATGCACGACATCTTGAAACCAAATGGAATTATAGTTACTTATTGCGCAATGGGACAAATGAAACGCGATTTAAAATCTTTGGGATTTAAGGTAGAAGGATTACCAGGTCCTCCGGGGAAAAGGGAAATGACGAGAGCGATTAAGCTATAAGTTGATAGTTAAAAGTTATTAGTTGCGAATTACAAGTTACAAGTTACAAGTGTTGAGTGCAGTGATGAGTGGAAAGAGATGGGTTTAGAACTGATAGTTTATAGTTTAGTTTTCTATGTGAACTATGTGCCTATGTGGTTGAGAAAGAGTGATGAGTTAGGAGTGATGAGTTGCAAATTACAAATTAGCTTCTTCTATGTGGTTTTAAATCACAAATAATGAATCACGAATTAATTCATGGTACACTTCATTACTCCATCACGATCAATTTCTGTCAATGTAACAGTTTGAAAAGTGTTGATGAGTGCTGAATCAAATGGTAATTTTACTTTTACATAATTCTCTGTAAAGCCATACATGATTCCATTGTCTTCTTCGTTTTCAAATAAAACAGTTCTAATTGAACCAATATTTTGTTCATAGAAAGCGCGTTTTTTCTTATCGGAAAGAATGTGCAACTGTTTGCTGCGTTCTTTTCTTACCGACATTGGAACAGGATCTCCAAGTTTTACAGCGGTGGTATTTGCTCTTTCTGAGTAGGTGAAAACATGCAAATATGAAATATCGATGTCTTTCAGGAAATCCATTGTTTCAAGAAATTCCTCATCCGTTTCTCCGGGGAATCCAATAATTACATCCACTCCAATGCATGTGTCAGGTCTTAAAGATTTAATGTAAGCCACACGCTCAGCATATAATTCTTTTAAATACTTTCTGCGCATTGCTTTCAATAAACGATTGCTTCCTGATTGCAATGGAATGTGAAAATGTGGCACAAAATGCTTTGATTCATTCAGGCAAAAATGTATTATTTCGTTGTTCAATAAATTAGGTTCAATAGATGAAATTCTGTAACGATCAATGCCTTCAACTTTGTCTAATTCTTTTACTAAATCAAAGAATGTTTCTTCTCCACCTTGACCAAAATCACCAATGTTTACACCTGTTAAAACAACTTCTTTGATGTCTGTTTTCCCAATTTTTTCAGCTTCTTTTAAAGTGCTAACAATGGAAGCATTTCTACTTTTACCTCGTGCTAAAGGAATGGTGCAAAATGTACAGAAATAGTCACAGCCATCTTGAATTTTCAAAAATGAACGCGTTCTGTCGCCAATTGAAAATGCAGGAATGAAATCTTCTGTTTTCTTGATTGATTCAAAAGACACGATTGTTTCTTCTTGTTTTTTATTCAGTTTTTCAATGTGCTCGATGATATTGAATTTTTCATTTGCACCTAAAACTAAATCTACACCTGGGATTTGACTTATTTCAACTGGTTTTAATTGCGCAAAGCAGCCGATTATAGCAACAAACCCATCAGGATTTATCTTCAATGCTTTTTTGACTAATTGCTTGCATTTTTTGTCCGCATTTTCTGTAACAGAACACGTGTTTATTACAAAAATATCAGGTGTTTCTTCGAATTCAACTTTTGCATATCCACCATCTTCAAAAGACCTTGAAATTGTTGATGTTTCAGAGAAATTTAATTTACAACCGAGCGTATAGAATGCAACTTTTTTGTATTGAATCATAGAGGTGCAAAATTAGAATTATTCAATCACTTGCACAAATCAAACTAAGCGATTTTAAACGATTTCTTTAAAAATTCACCGAATTGCCAGTTAAATGTAGCTTTTGATTAGTTTTGACCACAATATTTATACAAATGAAACACACGCATACGTTAGAATACGAATTATTCGACTCTTGGGAAGAGTTGTCAATCAAGGATAAGGAACTCATTACAAAAGCTTATTCAATTTGTGAAAAGGCCTATGCGCCATATAGTAAATTCAGTGTTGGAGCGGCAGTCCTTCTTGAAAATGGAGAAGTAGTTTTAGGAAATAATCAGGAAAACATTGCTTATCCTTCAGGTTTATGTGCAGAACGTGTTGCACTTTTTTATGCTGGAGCAAATTTTCCTAATGAAGCAGTTAATACACTATGTATTGTTGCAAATGGCGATTTAATTCCTTTTGATACAATTTTGGCTCCTTGCGGCGGCTGTCGACAAGTGATGTTAGAAACAGAAACCAGACAAAATAAAATGTATCGCGTTATTCTAGTCAGTCAAAATAAAAAAACCATCGTATTTAATTCTGCGAAAGATTTATTACCTTTTGCCTTCGGAACAAAATGAGATAATTGATGAGAATTTTTGAAAAGTGGTGGTTTTGGATAGGCTTTAACTTTCTTTTATATGCAAACACGATCAATCATGCTTATACGATTGATGACATGATTGTAGTCAAATCGAATAAATTAACACAAGAAGGAATTGGTGGGATTTCCGAAATCTTCAAACACAGTTATTTGTTCGGTTACAATGAAAGAGAAGATGAATCGTATCGACCAATTACACTTTCAACTTTTGCAATAGAAAAATCATTGTTCGATTCAAAACCTTCAGCGTCTCACTTTATACAAGTGTTGTTATATGCGCTGTGTGTGTTGGTTTTATTCAAATTTTTGCGAAATCTTTTTGGTGCAGAACGTGAAAAATTGGTAATCGCTATTACTTTGCTATTCATGCTTCATCCAATACACACAGAAGTTGTTGCCAATGTGAAAAGTAGAGATGAGTTACTAAGTGCGTTGTTTTTGTTTTCAAGTCTTTATTTCTATTCGAGATGGATTTTAATTCGACAAAAATCGTTGCTTATTGGCGCATTACTTTTGTTTTTCGCAGCGACTTTATCGAAAGAAACAGCTGTTTTGGGCGTGTTACTTTTTCCAGCGACGTATTATTACATGAAAACTGCATCCATTCTTGATATTGTAAAAAAGAGTTTTCTTTTTGCCATTCCTTTTTTGTTGTATTTCGGAATAAGAGCAATGGTTTTAACCGATGTTTTAATCCAAGATCCAATTGATCCAGTTGCCAATTCCTTAGCGCTTGCTCAAACGAGTTCTGAATTGTTATCGACCAACCTATCTATTTTCGCAAAATACCTGCAACTATCATTTTTTCCGATTCATATGAGTTGGGATTATTCTATAGCAACCTTTCCAATCGTGTCATTTTCAAATTGGCAAAGTTTAGTTGGTTTGATCGGACTTTTAGTCCTTATAGGATTGCTTGGTTTTGGAATAATCAAGAGAAAATTATTTGGTTTTGGAGCATTATTGTTCATCAGTACCTTTGCTTTGACGTCCAATTTTTTCTTTCTAATCAATTGTAATTTGGGAGAAAGATTTCTATTTATGCCTGTTTTGGGAATCATAATCATCGCTGTTTTGGGCGTTGATTATTTGATAGCTGACAAGTCAAAAGCAATTAAATTAGGAATTTTTGCAGTTTTTATGCTTTTTTTCACAGGAAGAACAATTTCAAGAAGTGCTGATTGGAAAAATAATTTAGCCATTTATGAATCGGGAATTCTTGTTTCTCCGAATAGTATCAAAGCTCATTTTAATTTGGCAACAGAATACTTGGAACAAGGAAATAAATCGACATCTACGCTTGACAAAGAAAATTGGTTCAAACAGTCAATCGCAGAGTTTGTGGTTGCCAAAAGTATTTATGCGAATTATGTCAATATTTATGAAAACATGGGATTCGTTTATGCTGAATATGGAAAAATTGCGAGTACCAAAGAACAATCTGTTCAACTATATAAACAGGGTTTGTTAGAATTAAATTTCGCCATTGATTCTTTGAAATTGGATAAACCGTCACTTTTTCAAAACAAATATTTCATTCTAGAACAATTAATAGCATTGCAAGATTCACCGAACGTAAAGAATGCTTTAATGATTGATATGGTAAGAACTGTTAGTCTTTCGAAAAAGAAATCAGCAGAAGATTATCAACGACAAATTTATTATTTGAGAATTTTGAAAGAAGACGATCAATTAATTGCTGTATCAAAAGAATTGTTGGCCAATTTCCCTGATAAGAAAGATTATTTATTGGAATTATCACAAGAGTTTTTCAATCAACAAAAATTTGACAAAAGTTTGGAGTTAATAACCATTTTTGTGGATCAATTTCCAACCGATTTAAGTGCTAAATCTAATAAAGGTATGTTATTAGAAATAGTAGGTAAGAAAAAGGAGGCATTGATAATTTATGAAGAAATATTAGCTATTGACCCAAATCAAGAACACACTCGTAATTTACACTATAAACTTAAACAAACTTTATGAAAATCTTAAGTTCACTTATAGTCATCATACTACTTGTGTCTTGTGGAGTCACAAAACCGGTAATAACTAAAACAACAATTGAATCAAACGCACCTGTGAATTTAATTGTTCACGGTGAAGCAAAAATTCAAAGTATTTCAACACTTAAAACGGATACTGCTTTGTTGATTATAACGTATGATTTTTATGAAAACCAAAGTCAGGGACTTCTACCATTTCAAGATTCAATCAATTTTAGAATTGTTGATTTTGTGCGTTCAAACACAGAGTTTGAAATTGATTATGATCCGAATAAAAAATTAAGTAACGATTTTTTCTTAAGTCAATTAGCGTATTTTGATTCATTGAGTCGTTTAGAATCTGATATGTTAGATGAAGGACAATTGTGGGAATTAGAATCGAACATTGGCATCCTAGAATTTAAGGATTTTGTAGAACTTGATTTGTCTATTTGGAATTATACAGGTGGAGCACATGGTAATGGGTTTACTAGTTATTCGCTTATTGATCGTGTTAATGGAAAAGAATTGGCTTTATCTGATTTTATCAAGGATGTTCCAACCTTTACTGAATTAGCAGAAAAATACTTTAGAGCTCAAAATGAAATTGAAGAAAATGCCAATCTCACCGATCTAGGATTTTGGTTTACCGAAGGTGTATTTAGTTGTAATGAGAATTTTTATTTCGAAGATGGTAACATGAATTTCTTATACAATAACTATGAAATTGCACCTTATTCAGCGGGTCAAATTTCTATTAGTATTCCTTTAAGTGAATTAAAACCATTTTTAAAAATCCAACCATAGTAAATTTATGTGTGGATTTATATGTGTTTTAAAACATCTATGATGAGAATTTTCTATATTTGTCTTTCGAATTTTAATTGATATAAACATGGCGGTAAAAACTGCAAGCAAACCATCAATAACAACAAAAAAATCAGCAGTAGCTGGTAAAACTAAGTTTTCTAAAGAAACATATATCAAGTGGTATAAGGACATGTTGCTCATTCGTAAATTCGAAGAAAAAACAGGTCAATTGTATATTCAACAAAATTTCGGTGGTTTTTGTCACCTTTATATTGGTCAAGAAGCGATTGTAGCAGGTACTGCAAGTGCTTGTCAACCTGGTGATAAACACATGACTGCATATAGAGATCACGCGCATCCAATTGCTTTAGGAGTTGATCCAAGAGTTTTAATGGCGGAATTATATGGTAGAACTACTGGTTGTTCAAAAGGTAAGGGTGGATCTATGCACTTTTTCATAAAGGAAAAAAACTTTATGGGTGGTCACGGAATCGTTGGAGCTCAAATCGCAATGGGAGCAGGTGCTGCTTTTGCTGAAAAATACAATGGAACAGATAACGTTGCTTTTGTATCGATGGGTGATGGTGCTGTTCGACAAGGAGCTTTACACGAAACTTTCAATATGGCGATGATATGGAAATTACCTGTGATTTTTATCATTGAGAACAACAATTACGCAATGGGAACTTCTGTAGAAAGAACTACTAACGTTACCGATCTTTCAAAAATTGGACTTTCATACGAAATGCCTTCGCGCGTTGTAAACGGAATGTCTCCTGAATCTGTGCATGAAGCGATTGAAGAAGCGTGTGATAGAGCTAGAAAAGGAAATGGACCAACATTGTTAGACATTCGAACTTATCGTTATAAAGGTCACTCGATGTCTGATCCGATGAAATACAGAACAAAAGAGGAATTAGCTGAGTGGATGGAACAAGATCCAATCGAACATTGTTTAAAAGTGATTCAAGAAAACAAATGGATGACATCAAAACAAATCGAGGAAATGGGTGAATGGGTGAAAAAGGAAGTGGCTGAATCAGTAGAATTTGCTGAAAACTCACCTTACCCAGAAGCACATGAATTGTATGAGGATGTTTATACGCAAACAGATTATCCTTATATTAAAGAGTATTAAAAAGAGCATAGAGCTTTTGAAAAAGAGTATAGAGCATAGAACATGGAGCATAGATGTTCGACTCTATTTGAAAATATTTAAATAAAAAAAATGGCTGAAATCATATACATGCCCAAATTAAGTGACACCATGACAGAAGGTGTTGTTGCTGAATGGACAAAAAAAGTTGGAGATACTGTTGCATCAGGTGAAATATTGGCTGAAATTGAAACAGATAAAGCAACAATGGAGTTTGAATCTTTTTTTGACGGTGTATTGTTATACATTGGTGTTGAAAAAGGGAATGCTGCTCCTGTAAATGAGATCTTAGCTATAATTGGTGAAAAAGGAGAGGATGTTACGTCCATTATTGCGAATGCAAAAGGTCCTTCTATTGCTCAAGTTAAAGAAGAAGCAAAAACTACACCTGTTCAAGAAGTAAAAGAGGTTGTTGCGCCAGTTTCTGCGCTAATTGTTGCAGAAGTAAAAGCTCCTGTAGCAATTCCAGCATCAAATAGCAATGGAAGAGTGTTTGCTTCTCCATTAGCAAAGAAAATTGCGGAAGAAAAAGGAATTGATATCAATGCCGTTGCTGGGACTGGTGAAGCAGGAAGAATCGTTAAGCGCGATGTAGATCATTACACACCTTATACGCCAGCAAATGGAACATTCACTAAGTCTGTACCTGGAGTTGAATCCTACACAGACGAGACTGTTTCACAAATGCGTAAAACAATTGCTCGACGTTTATCAGAAAGTAAATTTACAGCTCCACATTTCTATTTGACATTGGATATTGACATGGATAATGCTATTAATATTCGTCAGGCAATGAATCTTGTTGAGGGAGTAAAAGTTTCTTTTAACGATATGGTTGTAAAAGCCGTTGCACTTTCATTGAAAAAGAATCCAACAGTTAACAGTTCTTGGTTAGGTGATGTTATTCGTAGAAATAACCATGTTCACATCGGTGTAGCAGTAGCAGTTGAAGATGGCTTGTTAGTTCCTGTTGTTCGTTTTGCTGACACTAAGAGCTTGATGGAAATAGGAGCAGAGGTAAAAGTATATGCTCAAAAAGCAAAAGATAAAAAATTGCAACCGTCTGATTGGGAAGGAAATACATTTACAATTTCCAATTTAGGAATGTTCGGAATTGAATCTTTTACTGCTATTGTTAATACCCCAGATAGTTGTATATTAGCTGTTGGCGGAATTAAGGAAATTCCTGTTGTGAAAAACGGAATGGTTGTACCAGGGAATGTTATGAAGGTAACATTATCTTGTGACCATAGAGTAGTTGATGGTGCATCTGGTGCAGCATTTTTACAATCGTTTAAACAATATATGGAAAATCCAGTGATGATGCTTTTGTAAATATGAATTAAAAACCAAGCAAACCAATAAAAACCTACCTTACTATGAAAATTAATCGAATATTTTGTATTCGAACAGTTACGCTACTGCTATTATTGATTTCAAATTTTTCGTTTGGTCAAGCAATTATTCAGGTGCGCGTAGTTTCTGTTCAAGCATTAAACTCTACTGATTGCGATGGCATCTTTACTGGAAACAGTGACTTTGTTTGGGAATTTACCGGCACAGACAATACTATAGGCAATACGAATAATAATCCTGCATTATTTGGTATTTATGGATTCAATTATGCCTATCAAAATGGGAATAATGGACCTTATACCATGTCAACACCAAGTGGTCAATTTTCTCCGAGTAATGGAACCTTCTTCGATCATCAGTATGTATGTGCTGCAGATGTTCCAACCCAAATTAATCTTGGCTGGGAAGCATACGAAAATGATGACGTTGGAAATTATGATATTTTAGGTTTGACCGATGGTGAAACTGGAATGCAAAATGTAACTATGGCTGTTCCTGCAGGTGTTGGGACTTTAAACTATGTTTTTACTTCACCAAGCACAGATGGTGGATGTACACAAAATTATAGAATTACGCTTGAAGTTATTCGATTGCCTTTAGTTGTTACTTATTTAGAAGATGATATATGCAATGCCGCATCTTTAGTATTGAATACTACTTATACTTATGGGTGGTGTGCGTATACCCTTGAACCAAACGAACCAGCAGCAAGTGATGTTTCGGCAGGTGGCTCGGGATGGTTTAGTTTTATTGCTCCTGCGAGTGGAGCAGTTGGAATTACTTCTGATCTTGGTGGAACGGAATTAGGAACTTATTTTGAGATATACCATGCAGCCGATGCGAATTCCTGTGTAACTGGTATACAACCAATTACAGCTGTCTTGATAAAAGATAAGTTTGAGTATTTGTCTCATGTTGAATTTTCAGATGGAATTGACTTTCTGGGTATTGATCCAGAGGCTGAAATTGTCTTAGACGCTTGTGATCCTTTTCCTGGTATTAGTTACCAGAAATTAATTCCTGGACAAACTTATTATGTGCAGTTTACGGCGGATAATTCATCTGATAGAGGTTATTATCAGGTACGAGTTAACAGCTTTGCCGGAAGTGCTCCTGATTTAGAAGATATTCCTTGTCTTTCTAGTACGATAATTCCTGGAAATATTGTAGTCACATCAGAACTGGGTTCTCCTGTTACATCAAATTTAAATTTTGGATGTGCCTTTGATGGTGGAAATAATTTTGGTGAAACGGGAGATGTTCATACTTCTTCTGATCCAAATGAATATCATGCTTATGATTATGATCACAATGCTGTAAATAATAATGATGTCAATGAAAGTGTTTGGTTGAACTTTGTTTCGCCAAATAACGGACGTATGATTTTTGAAACAGATTATCAAAGTTCCATTTATTCTGAAAGTAACGCGTTGTTTGGTTACGATGACCGTTTTGCTCCAGGAATACCTTCTGATTATTCTTGTGCGAATTTAGAAGTCCTTTACGCTGCAGATGGCGGTTTAAATGGTTTCCTGGGTGGTTCATCTGAAAGTGCACGCATCGACGCTCGTTGTATGGAACCTGGTTATAAATATTTCGGAATGGTTGATCCAGCAAATGGATTGACTCCTCTCGCAACACAAAATATAGATAACTGGTTATATGATCCTTCAGTAATTGACCCAGCTGTTAATCCTCCTGGAAATGATATTCTTTGTTTGACGACAATTGACCCATTATATCAGGTTGTTGTTACACCAGCAGGCACTACACCACCTTTTGAGGCAGTTGCCGGTTCAAATGAATTTGCTTGTAGAGAATATTTAGCTGGAGAACCTGCAATTGATGCATTAGCTGCAAATTGTGCGAATCAAACAGTTTGGCATTACTTTATAGCTCCACCTTCTGGTGCTGTTGAAATGAATATTAGAGCATATATTGGATTAAACTTATTACGTTATTCAATATATGAGTTATTAAATGGTACTGATTGTTATGGAGGTTTGAATCCAGCAACATTTACTACTGATGGAACACAAACAACACCAATTATTACACCTTTACTTCAAGGCTCAGCTGGTTTTACAGGTACACAAGAATCGATGTGTTGTTTGACACCTGGAGCAATGTATGCCATACAATTGGATGGCGGTTCTCCTGGAGACGAAGGACAGTATATTATTGAATATATTCAGGAAGTTGCAAGTGATGCAGGTGATATTTTTGTTGAACTTGTCAATGGTGATATTATTGATGTTCCTTCGACCGATACTGCTTTTGTTTGTTTCGGAGATACATTTACACCTGGAATTTTATTGAATGGAATTGGAGAGACTACTTTACAGATTCCTTCATGTTTAACCTTGGGATATGTGATTCATTCAATTTATCCAGTTCCGGACCCAGTTGCTAATACAGGCTTTACTTTTATTGATTCTATTCAATCAGCTACTGGTGTGTTTACAAACAATACAAATGGTTCAGGGTCATTTGGTAACCCACTTTTTAATCAGCTGTATTACGTTTCACCAATGGCAGATGAACCTTCAGTATGGGGTGATTTAACATGTATAAGCTCGACAGTTGAAGAAGGAGTACCTGTTGTTTATCTTCAACCAATTGTGCCTGTTTCAAATTATAATAGTGCGCTTTGTGAAATAACTTTCACAAGTTCAGGTGGTTTAGCAACGTATTATTCATCTAATTTCTCTTATACGATTCAAAATTCATTGATGAATACAGTAAGTGTGGGGACATTTGCCCCAGGTGTTAATGTTGTTTTCCCAGTCCCATCTGCAGAAATATATACTATTTCAATCACTGATGGTGCTTGTCCATATTCATTTACAATTGATGCTTCTATGTGCGCTAATCCTTGTATTACAGCACCAAATGTAAATTTTGTTTCAACAAACCTTTGTAATGGACAAAGCATTTTCTTAGAAGGTGCAAATCAAACGACAGCAGGATTGTATACAGATGTTTTCACTGCAGCAAATGGTTGTGATAGTACTATTTATACGACAGTCACGCTAATTGAACCAGCAGCGTTTGCTCAAACTTTTACAATTTGTCAAGGAAGTTCAATTAATGTTGGAACAAGTACATACAGTGCTTCCGGCGTTTACACTGATATTCTTGTAGCAGCAAATGGATGCGATAGTACAATTACTACCACATTATTTGTAGAATCTACATTAACATCAAACTTTAGTACAACTATTTGTCAAGGCGATACATATCTTTTTGGAGCAAGCAATTTGACAGTTGGAGGTACTTATACTAATACACTTGTTGCTGTTGGTGGATGTGATTCAATCGTTACTTTATTCTTAACGGTCGTTCCAAACGATACGACCAATATGTTTGTCTCGATTTGCAATGGACAATCATATAATTTTGCAGCCTCAGTCTTAACTGTTTCAGGAACATACTTTAATGCATTAACGACTGTGAATGGATGCGATTCTATCGAACGATTGTATTTAACAGTTAATCCTACTATAACAGCTTCTGTGACAGCGACTATTTGTCAAGGCCAAAATTATGTTTTAGGAACTCAGACGCTTTCATCAAGTGGAACGTATACGGAGATGTTGAGTACACCAGCAGGATGTGATTCTTTGGTGACTTTATTCTTAAATGTTAATCCAATTTTGTCTTCTTCTTACTCAGCAACGATTTGTGCTGGTCAAACCTATACGTTTGGGACTCAAACATTGAGTAGTTCTGGAACTTACACGGATGTTCTACAAACAGCCACAGGTTGTGATTCTACTGTTTCACTTTATTTGTTTATTGATGACGCGATGGAGTCATATCAAGACACAACAGTTTGTGAAGGTGTTACTTATCTATTTGGAACACAATCATTGACTGTCAGTGGATTATATGACGAGGTATTCCAAACTCCTTCAGGATGTGATTCTATCGTACACCTTGAGTTATCAGTACTTAATTGTGAAGGTCAATTTGAAATCAGTAACATGGTTACACCAAATGATGACGGTCAGAACGACACTTGGAAGATTTCTGATTACACACAAATTAGTGGTTGTACAACGATAATATATAACCGTTGGGGCCAACCAGTTTATGAATCGAACGATTACCAGAATGATTGGGGTGGAACAAAAGATGGTGAACCTTTGCCAGATGGAGTTTATTATTATTCTATCAAATGTGCTGATACAGAATACAAAGGAACAGTTAACTTATTCAGACTTAAAAAATAAGGAACTATGAAAAATATATTAAATACAAGTTTAATCATAGTTAGTCTCTCATCGAGCTTAAGTTTGATTGCCCAACAAACACCTCAGTCGAATGTTTATGCGTATAATAAATATTCGTTAAACCCTGCATACGCGGGTGCATCTGGATGTGCTGAGATTTCCTTTTCTCATCTTAATCAGTGGGTAAAAGTAGAAGGAGCACCAGTTACAAGTTTGTTCAGTGCTAATACAAGGATTGGAAAATCACTAGGGATAGGAGGAAGCTTATTGGTAGATAAGCTGGGGATGTTGCAGCAAGTTGCGGCTTCTGGATCCTTAGCATATGGATTTACAATTGCCAAAAAACATAATTTGCGATTTGGCGTCACTGGCGGTTACTATCAATTCCGTATAAATCCAATTGGGGCAATAGTCTTTGACGCACAAGATGTAATTGTTAATGGCGGAAGTCAATCATCGTCTTCTATCAACTCGGAATTAGGATTTTTATATCAATTTGCAGGCTTAGAATTGTCTTTGTCTTCTAAACAAGTGGTTCAATCATTCTCAAATTTCGGATATACAGGTCTAGACGGATATGGTTTAAGAAGACACATGGTAGGATTATTAGGATACAAATTTCAAGTAAATCAAAAGCTTAGTATCAAACCATCTGTTTTATACAAAGGGATTAATAACACCAATCAATTTGATATAAATGTAGACGCTAGTTACAAAAATTTCCTAATGCTTGGCCTTGGATATAGAACACAAGTTGGATTGATAGGGCGAGTTGGGCTTAATATTCAAAATTTGTTTTTTATTGGTTATGCTTATGAAGTGCCAATGCAAAATATTGCGAAATACAGTTCGGGTTCTCATGAAATTATTATAGGCTTGAAGCTGTGTAAGAAGAAGAAACCTACTATAGATTCTTTGTTAGTTGATGTTGCAGACGTTGCAGTTGAAAAAAGAGATACAGTATACTCTGTAGAATATAAGACTGACACGTTGATTGTAGAGCGTGTAGATACGATTTATATTAATCAACCAAACGATAATAGAATTTCAGATGTTGATGCTAAACGCGTCTTGGATTTGGCGGCAAGAAAATTAGAATTTGAAAATGACAAAGCGATTATTTTGAAAAAATCCTATGGTGAATTAGAATCTTTAACGAACCTAATGTTGATCAGAGAAGATCTAAGAATACGTTTAGATGGTCACACAGATAATAATGGAACTGAAGAATACAATTTGATGCTCTCAAAAAATCGAGTTCAAGCAGTGAAAGATATGCTTGTTTCTAATGGTGTTGATCCATCTCGAATTGATATATATTATTATGGTGAATCTAACCCAATAGCTGACAATTCAACTGACGATGGAAAAGCCAGAAACAGAAGGGTAGAAATGAATTTTATTAAATAGAAATGAATTAAAAATTGAAAAGGATGTGAGCGATCACATCCTTTTTTTGTTATTAATAGTTTCAAATGGCGATTTAAAAAACACCTTTAGTATTCGAACGTGCATTTATTACCTAATTCGTTTTTCCTCAAAAAAATTATCATTTAAGCCAAAATTGCCACCATTTTCTTTTCTTCGAATTTGATTCAAATTCATCATTTTCTATGTAACGATTTGTAAATGGATCAATTTCTGTTCCTTTTACAATCCATAATCCTCTAGAAGAACGTACCCAAATCTTATCAATTCCGGGCAACATTAATTCCACATGTGAGCGCTGATTTTCCATGATTTCTCAGTATTTGTGTTTAAGAAAGTTAAATCGTAATTACCTGATAAACAAAAAATTATGTAGTAAATGTTTAAAATAGGTGTCAGAATCTGTATAATCCTCATTTAATCGATTATTTGAGGTAATTATTTATTAAATGATTGAATATCAAGCAATAATAAAATCACGGTGTTTTCTAAAAAGTTATTTATTCGTTAGTTTTGCATTCTTGTTTTATTTTTTCAAAGAGATGAGTTACTTTTAGAAACTAATAATCGATTAATTCCGAACAATATGAGTACAACTAAATCATTGAACAAAAATTTAACTTTAGCATTAAGGTTGTTTTTGTCGTTCATGTTTCTACTATCTGCTGTTGCTAAACTTTACCCGTCTCCTTATTTTGCACTTACTACGTTTGAAATTAAAGAGCTATTACCAATGGGGTTTAGTGAAGTTACCGCTGCATATTTTTCACGTACATTAATTGGTTGTGAATTGGCATTAGGAATCTTATTACTTCAATCACATTATTACAAAAGATTGGTTTTACCGATGTCCTTTTTAATTTTGTTTATTTTCTCCGCACATTTGTCCTATGATATTCTAGCCAATGGAAATTCTGGAAATTGTGGTTGTTTTGGTTCTTTGTTGCCTATGACTCCCTTGCAAGCTTTAATAAAAAATATTATTGCAATGGGATTAATTGGATTGTTGTATGTTAAATCAGATAAATTAAACGATAAAATGAATTTTTCCTTCCTATCATCTATAACATTTGCAAGTATTTTAGCTGTATACTTAATTGGTCCTTTAAGAAAGGTACAAACAGCTGTTCAAGATCAACCTGAAATTGAAGTGACTGTCGATACAGACAATACAACGCCAATTGATACCGTTAAAGTAAAGGCGGTTGATAATACTACTGTTAAAGAACCTATTGTTGCAGAAGTGATAGTAAAAGTTGATGAACCAAAGAAGAAAAAATCTGGATTCAAAAACTTCTTTCCTGATATCGATAATGGAAAAAAAATCTTATGTTTCTTTGCTCCTGGTTGCGACCATTGTAAAGAGACAGCAAAAGAATTAACACAATTAAAGAAACAAATTGCTGATTTTCCAGAGGTTAAAATTGTTTTTATGGATGAAGAACCAGAATTGATTCCCGATTTTTTCACATTTGCAGGAGCTAAATATCCATATCAAATAGCAGATGTTGCTGCGTTTTGGCAAAGTTTAGGTTCTACTAAAGATACTCCGGGGGTATTTTATTTATGGAATGGTAATATCATGAAAGAATATGATGGAATCAATGAAAAGAAATTCAAAATGGCTGAATTTAAAACGATTGTTACCAAGACATATAAAGAATTAAAATAGATTTGATTGAATAATGTTGAAAGCGCTAAACTTAATTGTTCAGCGCTTTTTTTTTCTATTAATTATCATTAGAAATAAAACCACTTTTTAATTTAACTTTTTTTAAGTTTTATTTTTTCAAATTTATTGTCTGATGGTATCATTCTTGCCAAGTCAGGTTAATTCTCAATTTTCAATCTTTCACTTTTGAGTTTAAAATTAATTCTATCTTTAATTTTTAATATCAACATTATGAGATACATTATTCTTCTAGTAACCATTTTTTTAACTGGTGAAATTTTCGCTCAAAGTACATTAATCGAATACAATTTTCACGACGAAACATATATTTTTTATAAGATAACTCGAAATGGCAAAATGATTGAAACTAGCAAACCTTTTGCATATTCAGGAGTGCCAGTGAGATTTGTTGTTAAAGATATGAACTCATATTGTTACAATGTTTCTTTTGCAACGCAATCATTTGAAGAAAAACCTGCGAATAGTGAAGTTAATATTCAAGGATTAATATCTGGTTATTCTGCAGGAATGAGCACTGAGTCTCCTCCTGGATCTGGTGGAACTAGTTTTAGTGCATTAATGACTGGTGGAGCTTTTCAAGGTCCAACAGGTAATTCTGATTCTTTTGGAATGGTTGATAGTGAATTTCAAAAAGAACTTTCAATTGTTGACACCTATTCTGCGTTATTAGATGAGACTAATTTAGAAATGGTGAAAGCAAGTAAGAAAATTGAAGCTATCGTTGATTTTATGGAAATTATTGATTTCACAAACAAGGAATTAATTAAATTAATTTCTAATCCAAATTTAAAGGAAGAAGACTTAAAAAAACGTGCGAAAGATTTAACATTTAAAATCCTTGATAATTCAACTGAAATGGAGCAGGTAATGAATGTGTCTAACGCCAAATCAACAGAATTGAATAAGAGTATTGCTGAGTATAATTCAGCATACAGAGATTTTCAGTACAATGTCGATTTGTTAAAACATTCCCTAATTGTTGCAAATTCAAAAGTTAACGATGAAAATCTCAAAATGAGAATGGACAATTTATCGAAACAAGTTGAGGATAGAAATACTAATTTATATGAAAATTATAAGGACCTACAAGAATTATTGAAAAGTAATTTGAATTCGGAGATTAGAAGAAATTTATTGGAGGTCTATACCAATTTTGATAACATAATGAACACAGATTTTAATTATGATTATTCGTTAAATGCAGACAAAGATGTTACGCGTATAACAATGAAATTTGTTCGACCAATTGTCGATTCAACCAAAGTAATTAAAACACGTTATTTGGATATTCCAACACAAGGTGGGTTAAGAGTTAATTCTAGTGCAGGAATGTCATTCGCATCTTATTTTGGAGGACAAAACACGTATTTTAATAATAATGGATATATCGGTGAAGAAACAGGGGACATTTTTATTCCAACCTTAACGACAATGATTCATTTCTATAGACAGACATATAAACCTTTTACTGTTGGCGGTAGTTTCGGGTTAAGTGTTCCTTTAGAAGGCGAGAAAGAGTTTATGTATATGACTGGATTATCAGGAATAATTGGTAAATCACAAAGAGTTGTTTTTAATGCTGGAGTTTTTGGAGGAAGAATTAGTCGTTTAGATCAAGAATTAAGATCTGGGGATGCTTTGACTTCGATTTATTCAGAAGTGCCAGTTAAAAGAGTTTTTGATTTCGGTGTTTATTTGGGGTTATCATTTAATATTAGTTCACTTTTTTAACTAAAAAAAATAGATAGTGTAAAAAGACAATTATTTTGTTTTCCAAATAATTTCACCATTTTTGTTAATATAACCAAAAACTTCTGACTCAATATAACACGGTAGAAAACCATTCGAGAAGTGCATTGATTCAAAGATGTTATAATAAGAATCAATTTTAATTGGAATAACTAGTTTGCCAGAATGATTGACAAAACCCCATTTTGGCTCAAACATAGGTCCTTTTGATACTGCACCTAGTCCATAGCTGAATTTTTCAGCCCCTGTATATTTAGGCTTAATGATCCATTTGCCTGTAATGTCGATATAACCGTATTTTTTTCCTTTTTTTGCGGGTAATAATCCTTCGTTATATTCTCCAATAAATTCAAATTGATAGTCTAAAACAACAGTTCCTGTTTTGTCCATAACACCGTAAAACGCTCCCTTTTTTACGCTAACATAACCATTGCTAAAGTTTTTATCTGAAAAATCATATTCTCCATTAATCTTTATCATAGCTCCAAGTTCTAATTCTGGTTTGATTACCCATTCTCCATTTGTGTTGATATATCCATAAGTAGATCCGTCTGGTGAAGCCATGCATAATCCATCGGAAAATTCTGAAACCATTTCATACATAGGATAAATTGCAGTATCACCATAAGTGTTGATGAAACCATAGGTTGAAAATAATCCTCTTTCTAGCTTGAATCTTGCTAAACCGTCATGAAAAGTAATGTAATTAGCAAAATAAGAATCAAAAGCTAAATCACCTAGTTTATTAATTACCACCCAATCTTCATCTTGCATTACACAAGCAAATCCCTCATTGAAGTTTGTGACTGCAGGATACAGTCCATCAATCATTTGAACTCCTTCTTCATTTATAAATCCAAGACCATCACCAATTTGAACATATGCCAATCCTTCGCTGAAAAATCCTGCCATCGGATATTGGGGTTCAAGCACAACTTTACCAGTTGTATCCATATAACCCCATAAATCATCTTTACTAAAAGGGAAGATAGATTGTGAAAAAACCGTTAAACTTGTAAAGTAAAATAGTATGGCTAAGATTTTGATATTCA
>VFKM01000178.1 GCA_009885545.1 Flavobacteriales bacterium | reverse complement strand
TCGTCAACAGATTTACTTTCAAAAGGATTATTTTCGTCCCCTTGATTTTCATTTTGATCTTCTAAATCTTCTTCAGCCATCTTTTATGAAGCAATTTCAGGGTTATTATCTTCTGAATCATTTTCCTCTATGATTTCAGCAATGTCCTTTTCAACACGCAAGTTGTCAATAATAAATTCTTGTCGTTCAGGTGTATTCTTACCCATAAAATAAGACAAGATTGAATCAATTGAAGCGTCTTTCGATAGAATCACTGGTTCTAAACGAATATCGTCACCGATAAAATATTTAAACTCATCTGGAGAAATTTCACCCAATCCTTTAAATCGTGTTATTTCAGGATTTTTACCTAATTCTTCAATTGCATTGCGACGCTCTTGTTCAGAATAACAGTAAATTGTTTTCTTCTTATTACGCACACGAAATAATGGGGTTTGAAGCACATAAACGTGATTTCTTTTCACTAAATCCGGGAAAAATTGCAAAAAGAAAGTCAACAATAGTAAGCGTATATGCATTCCATCGACATCGGCATCTGTTGCTATAACGATGTTATTGTAACGTAAATTATCCATATCGTCTTCAATATCTAAAGCAGCTTGAATAAGATTGAATTCCTCATTTTCGTATACAATTTTCTTAGTAAGCCCATAACAGTTCAATGGCTTTCCACGTAAAGAAAATACGGCTTGTGTATTCACGTCACGTGATTTCGTAATAGATCCACTTGCAGAATCTCCCTCAGTAATAAACAAAGTTGTTTGCTCACGACGTTCATCTTTCAAATCTGTCAAGTGACTTCTGCAATCTCTCAATTTCTTATTGTGAAGGTTTGATTTTTTTGCTCTATCTCGAGCTATTTTTCTAATCCCAGAAAGCTCTTTACGCTCTCTTTCCGACTGCTTTATTTTTCGTTCAATTAATTCTGCAACTTCAGGATTTCTATGTAAATGATTGTCCAACTTCTCTTTCAAGAAATCATTAATAAACGTTCGCACAGACTTACCTCCTGGCTCCATTTCTTGTGAACCCAATTTTGTTTTCGTTTGAGATTCAAAAACAGGTTCTACAACCTTTACAGAAATTGCAGCAACAATTGATTGACGGATATCTGAAGCTTCATAATTCTTATTATAAAAATCACGGATTACTTTTGCCACTGATTCTCGAAAAGCACTTTGATGCGTTCCTCCTTGTGTTGTATGTTGTCCATTGACAAAAGAATAATAATCTTCACCATAGGTTTTTCCATGGGTA
This sequence comes from Flavobacteriales bacterium, assembly GCA_009885545.1. GTDB lineage: Bacteria > Bacteroidota > Bacteroidia > Flavobacteriales_D > Crocinitomicaceae > M0103. The sequence continues at coordinate 3,622 of VFKM01000178.1, read as the reverse complement.
AAAGCTACTTCAATATCTTCTGCTTCAATGTGTATAATTGGGTACAATGGATCACCGTCCATATTGTTCTCAAGAAGGTCTTTTAATCCATCTTTTGATTGAAATTTCTCTCCGTTGAAATACATTGCTAACCCTCGGTTGAGGTAGCAATAATTCCACATCATTTTCTCAATATACGGCGTTTTAAATGCATATTTCTTAAAGATTGTCTCATCAGGAATAAATTCAACATATGTTCCGTTTTGCTCATCCGTATCAATGATTGGAAGATCTTCAATCAATTCACCTTTTGAAAAGGACGCTTGTTTCTTTTTCCCTTCACGAACAGAATAAACCATAAAGTGCGACGACAAAGCATTTACAGCTTTTGTACCCACACCGTTTAATCCTACCGATTTTTTAAATGCTTTGGAATCATATTTTCCTCCGGTATTCATTTTAGAAACAACTTCAACAACTTTACCTAAAGGAATACCTCGTCCGTAATCACGAACAGTAACTTTTCCGTCACGAACTTTAATATCAATTCGTTTACCATTCCCCATGACAAACTCATCAATACAGTTATCCGTAACCTCCTTTACAAGAATATAAATACCATCATCAGCCGCAGCACCATCACCAAGCTTTCCGATGTACATCCCTGGACGCAAACGAATATGCTCCTTCCAGTCGAGGGAACGAATGTTGTCTTCCGTATATTGATTTTCAGCCATTTATACTACATGTATTGTAATTCAAAACACTTATCGTTTGAGTATAATGCCGATATAGTTTGAAAATAGTTTTTCATTTTAATGAGACAACTATATTGAAAACAAAATCGGTATTAAAACGCATTAATGCAGAACAAACAAATATAAGTACAGGAAATTGATATTTAACAGGAAGTTATTAGGACTTTTGAACGCTTAAAGGTTGAAAAGCTTATCGAGAAATAATGTACTTTTCTCCGTCCTCCACAACAATAGAATTATTGAAAAAAACTTTCGCTTCAACTAGATGATCTTCAGTTGAGTCATAGCGGGCACTCAAATGCCCTAAAAGTAATTTGTATACATTTGCTTTGGCTGCTATTTTAGCCGCCTGTGAGGCAGTGCTGTGAAAGGTAGCTTTTGCACGATCTGAATCTTTTTCAATAAATGTTGCTTCGTGATATAGAAGAGTAGCGTTTTCAATAAACGGAATTATCGTTTCCCAATAAGTGGTATCCGAACAATAAGCATAAGAATAGCTTGGTTTTGGCACAGCAGTATATTCTTCAAAAGAAAAAAGATTACCGTTTTCATCAACTACATCTTCCCCTTTTTTTAGTCTAGGTAAATATTCCAATTTCAATCCAGCTTCTTTCATTGCATCGCTTATCAATTGGCGTTCTTTCAATTTTTCCTTGATTAAGAAACCATTAGTTGGCACACGATGTTTTAATGGAAATGTGTGAATCTCTATTAAATTATCCTCGAATATCAGTTTTGATTCATTTCCATTTATCGCAACAAAAACCAAATCAAAACTAAGTTTCCCACCACCAACTTCTAATTGGGTTCTTACAATTCCTTCTAACTCTTGAGGGCCATAAATCGTAACACCTTTATCACGACCCATTAAATGCATAGTGCTTAAAAGTCCAACTAGACCAAAAAAATGATCACCGTGAAGATGGGAAATTAATATGTGATTTATTCTTTGAAACTTAATTCCAAATTTTCGGATTTGCATTTGCGTTCCTTCGCCGCAATCTATTAAGATATGACGGTCGTTACAAACTACATATTGTGATGTTGGATTTCTTCTTGAAGTTGGAACTGCTGCTCCACTTCCCAAGATCGTAACTTCAAAACTCACGAATGTATTACTTCGAGTGCTTCTTTTTGGTTGGATGAAATTGATAAAACTTTATCCAACTGTGCGATTTGAATCAATTTAGTAACATTATCTTGTAAGCCACATAAAACAAACTTGCCATTAGTGTCTTTGCATAAACGATTTGCCGTTAATATAGCACTCAAACCTGATGAATCGCAATATTTTGTAGCGCTTAAATCAATTACAATATTGTTCACTCCATTTTTATTCAATAAAAGCAATTCAGCTTTTAATTCAGGTGCATTTGAAGCGTCAAGTTTATCAACGTTCGTTTTAACAACTGCTTCATTTTTATTTTGAGTAGACTCGAAGTTCATTGTGTTCTGTTTGTTCAAATGTAACAAAAATTTATTGACGTTCAATTTTCGATGCTAACAAATATATTACAGCCATTCTAACAGCAACACCATTTTCTACTTGTTGTAAGATAATTGATTGTTTTGAGTCTGCAACATCACTTGTTATTTCTACTCCTCGGTTGATTGGACCTGGGTGCATCACGATGATTTCTTTTGGTAATGAATCTAGTATTTCTTTTGTCAATCCAAATTGCATGGAATATTCACGCAAGGATGGGAAGAATTTTATGTCTTGTCGTTCAAGTTGAATGCGCAACATATTTGCAACATCACACCATTCCAATGCTGCGCGTAAATTATGTTCAACTTTCACCCCTAATTCATGAATGTATTTTGGAATCAGAGTAGTTGGTCCACAAACCATTACTTCTGCGCCCAATTTTTGTAGGCAATATATATTTGAAAGTGCAACTCGTGAATGCAAGATATCACCCACAATTACTACCTTTTTACCTTCTAATGAACCTAAACGTTCACGAATAGAATACGCATCTAATAAAGCCTGTGTTGGATGTTCATGCGTTCCATCTCCTGCATTAATCACTTTCGCATTGATTCGTTCGGAAAGAAATTTAGCCGCTCCAGGATTTGGATGTCTCATTACCACCATATCTACTTTCATAGATAAAATGTTGTTAACCGTATCAATCAGTGTTTCTCCTTTTTTAACAGAACTGCTTGAAGCGCTAAAATTCACAACGTCGGCAGATAATCTTTTTTCCGCTAATTCAAATGAAAGTCGAGTTCGTGTAGAATTTTCAAAGAATAGATTAGCAATCGTCATGTCACGTAAAGAAGGAACCTTTTTTATTGGACGATTAATAACCTCCTTAAAACTATCAGCTGTTGTGAATATCAATTCGATATCCTCACGTGTCAGGTCTTTTATCCCTGTAAGATGTTCTACACTTAAATTATTCATTTGTTTCCGCTGTGTATAAAACTACTTTATCTTCTCCTTCTATCTCTTTCCATTCAACTGACACTCTTTCAGAATTCAAAGTATCAACAGATTTTCCTACATAATCACCTTGAATCGGCAAATCTCTTTGAAAACGGCGGTCGATTAAAACGAGTAATTCAACTTTTTTCGGTCGACCAAAAGCCAATAACGCATCCAACCCAGATCGAATAGTTCTTCCAGTGTATAATACATCATCCACCAAAACAACGTTCTTATTTTCAATGACGAAATCGATATTTGTTGCACTAGGAATCAATGGTTTTTCTCTTCTTCTAAAATCATCACGGTAAAACGTAATATCCAAATTTCCGCAAACGATTTCTTTTCCAAGAATTTCTTCCAATTGTGATTTTAAACGAGCAACGACGTTTACTCCTCTTGGTTGAAGTCCAATTAAAACAGTATTCGAGAAATCGGTGTGAGATTCAATAAG